>CALWBS010000120.1 GCA_944376135.1 uncultured Enterocloster sp. | reverse complement strand
AAAGAGCCTGGCCACGGACGAGACGAGAGAGGCAGTGGAGAAGTACATTTTTGATTCCTCCATGCGCTCCAACGTGGACCGGATGCAGGCCAAGGAGAAGACCGGCGTCTTCACCGGAAGCTACGCTATCAACCCCTTGAACGGGGCAAAGACGCCTATCTGGCTGTCCGACTATGTATTAGCTGACTACGGAACCGGCGCCATCATGTGCGTGCCCGCCCATGATGACAGAGACTTTGAGTTTGCAAAGAAATTTGGCCTTCCCATCATCCAGGTCATCGCAAAGGACGGGAAGGAAATTGAAAATATGACCGAGGCCTATACCGAGGCAAGCGGCACCATGATCAACTCCGGCGAGTGGAACGGCATGGAATCTGCGGTTCTCAAGAAGGAGACCCCCCACATCATCGAGGAGAAGGGTTTTGGACGCAAGACCGTCAACTATAAATTAAGAGACTGGGTGTTCTCCCGCCAGCGCTATTGGGGCGAGCCCATCCCGATCATTCACTGCCCCAAGTGCGGCTGCGTGCCGGTTCCCGAGGAGGAGCTGCCCTTAAAGCTGCCCGAGGTGGAGAGCTACCAGCCCACCGGCACCGGCGAGTCCCCGCTGGCGGCCATCGACTGGTGGGTGAACTGCACCTGCCCGGTGTGCGGTGCCCCCGCGAAGAGGGAGACGAACACCATGCCCCAGTGGGCCGGTTCCTCCTGGTACTTCCTGCGCTACGTGGACAACCACAATGACAAGGAACTGGTATCCCGGGAGAAGGCGGACAAATACCTGCCTGTGGACATGTACATCGGCGGCGTGGAGCATGCGGTGCTGCACCTTCTCTACTCCCGGTTTTACACCAAGTTCCTCTGCGACATCGGCGTGATTGACTTTGACGAGCCCTTCACCAAGCTCTTCAACCAGGGCATGATCACCGGCAAGAACGGCATCAAGATGAGCAAGTCCAAAGGCAACGTGGTCTCCCCCGATGATCTGGTGCGGGATTACGGTTGCGACTCCCTGCGGCTCTACGAGCTCTTTGTGGGCCCGCCGGAGCTTGACGCAGAGTGGGATGACCGGGGAATCGAGGGCGTGTCCCGGTTCTTAAACCGCTTCTGGAATCTGGTGATGGACAATAAGGACAAGGATATTAAGCCTTCCAAGGAAATGTTAAAGATTCGCCATAAGCTGGTCTACGATATTGAGCAGCGCTTCAATCAGTTCAGCTTAAACACGGTTGTCTCAGGCTTTATGGAGTACAACAACAAGCTGATTGATCTGGCGAAAAAGGAAGGCGGCATTGACAAAGAGACTTTAAAGACCTTCGTCATTCTCCTGGCGCCCTTTGCCCCCCATCTGGGCGAGGAGCTGTGGCAGCAGCTGGGCGGCACGGACAGCGTGTTCCACACCCAGTGGCCGGAGTGCGACGAGGAGGCCATGAAGGACGATGAGATTGAGATCGCCGTCCAGGTGAACGGAAAGACCCGGGCTGTGATTACGGTGCCTGCGGACATCTCCAAGGAGGAGGCTATCGCTAAGGCTAAGGAGGCCGCCGCAGGGAAGATTACGGGGAATGTGGTGAAGGAGATCTATGTTCCCGGACGGATTGTGAATTTAGTAGTAAAATAAACCTGTCATATTTAAAAAGCTGGTATGGCCCCATCTAACGGGGGCCGGCCAGCTTTTTTGACAGCATTTTTAAAAGATTAATTTTCTTTTTCTCAGAGGGTGGCATGTGGGCGCTCAGAATATTTACCAAAAGAGCGGTTTCTCGGTCATTGAAGGAGAGGCCCCTCTGCCGAGCCTCCGTGTTGATGGAGACAAATGCCTCCATCAGATTGCTTTTGTCCGTCTGTTTAAGGCGTTCGGAAAATTTTGTTAAGAGCTCCAGCTTTTCCCGGCTCATAGAGGCCAGGCGCGGGTCAGTTTTCCAGGTATCGTCCATGAGGTATGTAAGTCCTTTCTCAAAATTGAAAAAATGCACGCTAGGCCATGGCCTGCAGGGCGGAGATGACCATCTGCATGGTCTCGAAGCGGGACTGCTGTTCCGGCGTGAGAAAACGACGGAGCTGTTCCATGGGGGTCTGCCCGTCCATGAAATTCTGGGCCATATCAATTAAGTCCTGTTCCGCGGGATTGCCGTAAGGGCGGATAGCTTTTAAGAGGTCGCGGATAGAACCGGGGTGCTGTCCCTGGTCCAGGGAGCAGATTCCCATGGCGGCCACTTCCTCGGTTTCAAAGAGCTCGAAGGTTCTGCGGAGTTCCTGAAATTTTACAAAGAGGGAGACAGCCCTTTGCTCTGGGACATTGAGGTAGGGGAGAGCCGCCTTGATCATCTGCAGATGGTGGTCCCCGATGAGATAGTCCAGGTCCGTGAGCTTATATTCGTCGGATGGATTCATGTGTTTCTTCACCAGCTTTTTCTAGGTTTGTTCTAACATATGCCGGGAGGGCGTCTTCCATGCATGGATTTGCAGGGAACCGGGGCCTCTGTTTTTTTGCCTGCATATATTAAAGTGTACCCTAAGGGCAGCAGCCCAATAAAGGAGGAGATATTCTATGTACAGCCGTCTGGTAATTGATGGAAACGCTGTTTATGAAATAGATGAGGAATGCGCTAAAGAAAAACAGGCTTCTCGGGGCTTTGGATCCAAGAGAAGGGAGATAGGCCGGGGCAATCCGCCGGTCCGGTCCGGCTCGGGCCAGGTGAGATAGAAAGAAAAGTACAGAAAAATGGCGAGGGCGCCGGAAAGGGGCCCTCGCCTGTATTCTTTCGTAAGACATGCCGGATCAGCAGCAGGAGCTGTTTCCGCCGCCGCAGCAGCACAGAATTAAAAGGATCCAGATGATTTCGCTGCATCCGCATCCACAGCCGCAGTTGTTATGTTCAAAGCCGCCGCCCACGCCGCCGCCGCAGCAGCAGCACAGAATTAGGATGAGCCAAATGAAATTGAAGCCTCCTCCTGCCCCGCATCCGCATCCACAGTCACAACCGCAGTTTGTTGCTGCCACATCACTCATGTTCGTTCCTCCATAAAAGATTGATTACACTGTATCATATGACCCCCAGCTTGCTCATGTTTCCCATGAATTGCAAAAAGATGGGAAAAATTTGATGGTACATGCGATGAAAATATGATACAATGGGCGGTAATCAGATTCGTACAGAGAAAAGAGGCAAAAATAAAATGGAACAGAATCGTCTGTATTATCAATATCCGTATGTTAAGAAATTCACATGTACCGTCACAGACTGCCGGGAAACCCCAAAAGGCACCTGGGCGGTGCGGCTTGATCAGACTGCCTTTTACCCGGAGGGGGGAGGGCAGCCCTCGGACAGGGGAATGCTGGGAGACGTGTCGGTGCTCTCAGTTCACGAGCGCGGGGGGGAGGTCGAGCATGAGGTGGACCGGCCGATTGCCCCGGGCACGCAGACGGAGGGGATTTTGGACTGGCAGTACCGGCTGGACAATATGCAGCAGCATACCGGAGAACATATTCTTTCGGGACTGGTGCACCGGTATTTTGGATACGACAATGTGGGCTTTCACATGGGAGCGGAGGAGGTGACGGTGGATTTCAACGGCCTTCTCACGGAGAAAGATTTGGAGCGCCTGGAGAATGAAGCAAATGCCCTGGTATACGAGAATGTGAAGGTCCGGGTGTGGTATCCGGGGGAAGAGGAGCTAAAAGCCCTGGACTACCGCAGCAAAAAGGAGCTTACCGGTCTGGTCCGCATTGTGGAGATCCCGGGCGGTGATATCTGCGCCTGCTGCGGAACCCATGTAGAGAGAACGGGAGAAGTGGGCATTATCAAAATACGGGGAATGATTCACTATAAAGGCGGCGTTCGGGTGTCCATGCTCTGCGGCCGCCGGGCGTTAGCGGATTACCGGCAGCGGCTAAACGATGAGGCGGAACTCTCCGTTCTTCTCTCGGCCAAGCTGGCAAAGGTTCCGGAGGCGGTGAAAAAGCTGAAGGAGGAGAGCCAGAAGCAGGAGGCCCTCGCAGGAAGCCTGTACCGGCAGATATTCAGCCTCAAAGCCGCGCAGTATCCAAAGGCAGACAGCCCCCTGGCCGTTTTCGAGGAGGGGCTCTCACCGGTGCAGCTGCGACAGTTTGCAACCCTGCTCTACGAGGAGGGAAAAGGCGCGGTTGTGGGAGTATTTTCCCCGGACGGAAACGGGGGATTCCAATATGCCCTGGGCAGCAGCCGTTTTGATATGCGAAGCCTCAGCCGCGCCATGAATCAGAAGCTGAATGGACGGGGCGGCGGAAGCGCCCTCATGGCACAGGGAACCTTCCGGGCAGGGCGTGAGGAGATCGAAGCTCTGTTTGCAGGGGAGGCATGCAATTATCCAAATAGTTGAGAGGTGGATCCATGGATCTGAACAATGACACCCTCCGAAAGCTGAGAGGGCTTATCCTTTACACCGTGGTTATTGTGGTGGCGGCGGTCAATTACAAGGGGCTTTTAAGTATCGGGAGAACACTCCTGGGTTTTGTGTGGCCCTTTATTCTGGGAGCAGCCATCGCCTTTATTCTCAATGTGCCCATGCGCAACATTGAGCGGGGCCTGCCCTTTTTTAAGCAGAACAGCCGGGCTAGACGGCCGGTGAGTCTGGTGATCGCTATTTTGGCGGTTTCCGGCGTGCTGATTCTGGTGTTCTTTGTGGTGGCGCCCCAGTTTTTTGAGACTCTGTTCAGCCTGCAGAGCAGCATCCCCCTGTTTTTGGGACAGGTGTTCATCCGGGCGGAGGAACTCTTTGCCAGCTATCCGGAACTCTCAGATTTGATTAATCAGCTCGGCCAAGTGGCCTTTGACTGGTCCCGGATGCTCAATGAGGTGATGGCCTTTTTGAGAACAGGAGCGGGCTCCATGCTGAGCACCACCTTCCTAGCGGCAAAAACCGTTGTGAGCGGGCTGTCCACCTTCCTCATCGGGTTTATCTTTGCCCTCT
>CALWBS010000119.1 GCA_944376135.1 uncultured Enterocloster sp. | reverse complement strand
CTGATTTCCTCTCCATTATAAACACAAATTATTCATATTTTAAGTGGTAATTCTTTCATATTCTACGATTCCACATAATGACGGCATCTTCCGTCGGATTATGGTAGTAGCCCCTGCGGATGGCTTCCGGCTTAAAACCATAAGAAATATAGAGGTTTCGAGCGCTTATATTGCTCTCCCGTACCTCAAGGGCTATTGCACAGACCCCTCTGCTTCTGGCAAATTTTATCATGGCATCCATCAGTTTCCGGCCTATTCCCCGCCTGCGGTAAGGGGGGAGAACCGCAATCCGCTGAATTTCCCCTTCATCCGCCAGAATACGCACCACGCTGTAGCCCAGTATTTTTCCCTCCGCCTTATACACAAAGTAGGTATCCAGCCGACTGTTCAGCCCGGAAATAATAAGATTCAAAGACCACGGCTCAGAAAAGCATAATTTTTCCAATTCACAGACCTGAGATGCATCCTCTGCATGCATAGGGCGCACCCCAATTCTTTCCTCCATACAGCTCCCCCCCCTAAATGTATTTAAACACTCCGTTCCGCACATTCGCCCTTTTTCTATCTGACCGGCGGCTTCTCATCGTAATCGCCCGGCAGCTTCCCCGCAGCTCCCTCAGGTGAGAGCAGAGCATCCCGCTGACGCTCAGCCTGGGACTTGCGCAGATAGTCCGGGGCAAACGCTCCGGCGGTCATAACCTTTGCCCCAGTATATTCGCCTTTCAAGGCAAGAATACCCAACGCCGCCACACAGGAGGCCCTCTGACGATTCATGGGAGCCGGTGCAAAACGCCACGGTACCTGCATCTTTTCCTGAATTACATCCGCATACACCGGACAGCCGTCTCCCAGAAAAACCACACGTTCTCCCTTGGCATTCAGCATATCTGCGAGGTCTCCCATATCCATGGGCCGCTGCTCCATGACAACGGAAAAATCATTCTCCAGGCAGTAAATCCCCGTATACACCTGGCTTCGCCTGGCATCCATAATGGGGCAGACAATTCCCGCCGCCCCCCACAAATTATATGCCAAAGCATCTACAGTCGGTACATGGATTAAGGGTTTTTTTAAGGCCAGCCCCAGTCCCTTGGCCGTGGCCGCTCCGATGCGCAGTCCGGTAAAAGAACCGGGGCCTCCAGCCACCGCGATGGCATCGATAGAGGACAGATCCAGCTCCAAAAGCTTTCCCAGCTCATCCAGCATGGGAAGCAGGGTCTGGGAATGGGTCTTTTTAAAATTCACCGTATATTCCCCGGTAAGAATATCATCCGTCACCAAAGCCACGCTGGCCGTCAGGGACGCACTTTCAATTCCTAAAACCTTCATTTTCTCTCCTCCACCCGGATGCGCCGGTAGTCAAATCCTTTGTCCAAATCCTTCTCAATCTCCACCCATGTCACCTTATCGGGAAGTATTTCCAAAATTCGGACAGGCCACTCAATCAGACTCACACCTTCGCCGTAAAAACAGTCCTCATATCCAATCTCGTCCATCTCGCTCACATCCCCGATGCGGTACACATCGAAATGGTACAGGGGCAGGCGCCCCTCCTCATACTGCTGCAGAATTGTAAAAGTGGGACTGTTCACTGGCTCCCGGATTCCCAGCCCCTTTGCAAAGCCTTGGGTAAATATGGTTTTTCCCACACCCAAATCTCCCTGCAGACAAATCACCTGGCCAGGGCGGGCTTCCCGGCCCATTTTTTCACCCAGCGAAAATGTTTCCTGGGGGGTTAATGTCTCAATTACCATCCTTTATTCCTTTCATCGTCAGGGAAATCCGCTTCTTCTCAAGGTCAACAGCCAGCACCTTCACATCTACCACATCCCCCACGCTCACTGCCTCCAGCGGGTGCTTAATATAACGGTCCGTCATCTGGGAAATGTGAACCAGACCATCCTGGTGCACGCCGATATCCACAAAGGCGCCAAAATCGATCACATTGCGCACCGTGCCCTTCAACACCATACCTGGCTTTAAATCCTTCATCTCCAAAATATCGCTGCGGAGAATCGGCCGGGGCATCTCATCTCTGGGGTCTCTGGCAGGCTTTTCAAGCTCCGCAGCGATGTCCCGGAGAGTAATCTCGCCGATGCCGATTTCACAGGCCATCTTCCCATAGTCTTTAATCTTTCTGCCAATACCGGCGAGGCCGCCCTTTGCCAGCTCCTCCCTCGTATAGCCGAGTTTTTCCAGTAGTTTTCCGGCCGCTTCATAGCTTTCCGGGTGAACGCTGGTCCCATCCAACGGTTCATCCCCTCCGGTAATGCGCATAAATCCCGCGCACTGTTCAAAGGCTTTGGGGCCCAGCTTCGCCACCTTTAAAAGCTGTCTGCGGTTTTTAAACGCACCGTTTTCCTCCCGGTATGCCACAATATTCTTCGCCAAGGTCTTGCTGATGCCGGACACATACTCCAGAAGGGCCGGAGAAGCCGTATTCAAGTCCACGCCCACTCGGTTGACACAATCTTCCACCACACCGCCCAGCGCCTCTCCCAGGCGCTTCTGATTCATGTCATGCTGATACTGTCCAACACCGATGGACTTGGGGTCGATTTTGACCAGCTCAGCCAACGGATCCTGGAGTCTTCTGGCAATGGATACCGCGCTCCTCTGTCCCACATCAAACTGCGGGAATTCCTCTGTGGCCAGCTTGCTGGCAGAGTAGACCGATGCGCCTGCCTCATTTACAATCACATACTGCACCGGCTCTTTGATCTCACCCAAAAGCTCCACAATAATTTTTTCAGACTCCCTGGATGCTGTGCCGTTGCCCACAGAAATGAGCGTGATTCCGTATTTCTTAATCATCTCTTTGAGAATCCGTTTGGATTCCGCCACCCGGTTCTGAGGCGCCGTGGGATAAATTACCACAGTGTCCAGAACCTTTCCCGTGCTGTCCACCACGGCCAGCTTACAGCCGGTCCGAAACGCCGGATCCCACCCCAGCACCACACGGCCGGCGATGGGCGGCTGCATCAAAAGCTGCTCCAGATTTTTTCCGAAAACCTTGATCGCTCCCTCTTCCGCCTTCTCCGTCAGCTCACTGCGTATCTCCCGCTCAATGGATGGGCCGATGAGCCGCTCATAGCTGTCCTTTGCCGCCTCTTTGAGCACCGGAGTGGTATAAGGATTATCCCGGAGAATTGTCTGCTTTTCCAGATACCGAAGAATCTGCTCCTCCGGCGCTTCCACCTTCACGGAGAGAAATTTTTCCTTCTCCCCCCGGTTGATCGCTAAAATCCGGTGTCCCGCCGCTTTTTTCACCGGCTCCTGGTACTGGTAATACATCTCATAAACCGATTTTTCCTTCTCGTCTCGGGCCTGGCTTGTCAAGAGCCCTTGGTTCACCGTAATATTACGGATATAGGTGCGGTACTGTGCGTTGTCCGAGATGCGCTCCGCAATAATATCCATGGCCCCCGCAATGGCTTCCTCAGCGGTTTCCACGCCTTTTTCTTCAGATATATAGGCCGCGGCTGACTGCATCAGGGGCTCCCGCGTCATCTGCAGGCTGATGAGATCCGCCAGAGGTTCCAATCCCTTCTCTTTAGCAATCATAGCCCTGGTACGGCGTTTGGGTTTATAGGGACGGTATAAATCCTCCACAGCCACCAGAGTCTGGGCATCCCGTATCTGCCGTTCCAGCTCAGGGGTCAATTTTTCCTGCTCCGCAATCGAACCGATCACCTGCTCCTTGCGCTCCTCCAGATTGCGCAGATAGCCAAGGCGCTCATCCAATTCCCGCAAAACCTCATCATTTAATGAGCCTGTAACCTCTTTCCGGTATCGGGCGATAAAAGGGATCGTGTTTCCCTCATCGATTAGCTTTACCGCGGCCTCTGCCTGGGATGGTTTGATATGTAATTCTTCTGCCAGCTTCTTAATTATGTCCATGGATTTCCCCCGTTTGTCTTTCATTCCGTTCGCATACTTTGCACAGCCCGGATTTGCTGTTCCTTCATTATAGTGCATCCCGCAGGCTTATGCAAGCCTTCTTTCTTTGGCTGGACAGCAAGAGATTTTCGTGATAAAATAAGCCCGAGAATTCAATATCACTGTTCTGGACAGTTACATTTGATGAATGAAAGGCGCTTGGCGAAAAAACATGAACTCCATTTATAAAAAGAAAAAAACATCCACTTCTGCCAGCCAGTTAGCCACCTGCTCCCTTGTATGCGGTGCGGTGGGGCTGTTTTTCAGCTTTTTTTACCTGCCGGTCTCTCTGATGAATGCCAGTATTTATCCGCGGGGAGCCATCTATGGGCTGAACGGCATCATCCTGGCCATCTTAGGGTATTTTCCGCCGGGGCTTTTCTGCGGAGCCGGCGGATTGCTGCTGGCCATCCTCTCCCGGCGGGCTCCCGACCGGCAGGGACGGGGGATGATGGGGAGAGCCATTGCAGGCATCATCCTCAGCATCCTGGCAATTGGGCTGACCCTCTTCTTCTTTTATGCTCTCATCTCTTACTACGACGCATTAAAGGATCCTGTGCTTGGCCCCCAGATTAATTCCTATCTCTATCAGCTTCAGGAACAGATGCGGGAACAGCTGCAAATGCAGATGACCCTTCCGGAATCCCTTCCTGCTGCCGCATAACCGGAATAGACACCTTGCGCCGCCGGCGCGCCATATAAAACAGGAGAGCAGAGTCCTCAGAACAAAGGATCTGCTCTCCTGTTTTATTCCTCAAAGCACACATCTGACAAAACACGTTTCAAACGCGCCTCACAGCACCGCCCGAATCATCTGCTTGATACCGAAATCAGACCGGGCCTGCTCCTTGGTATCAAAGCCAGCCGCTGCTCGCCGGAAATCTCCCTCCGCCATTTCTCTGGTGAGAACCGCAAACTCATCCAGTCCATACAGTTCATATACATCTACATTTCCAAAGAAATTCTTCACATCCGCCTCCTTGTTCCGATAGGAACCGGCAATGCGGACGAAGAAGCGAAAACAGATGTCCTCCATGGGCTCTACCTTCTGCTTTTCATCCGACCAGCCCATCGGAACATGGGAGTCCAGGTTCTGGGCTGCCTCGATCATGTCCGCCACCACCGCGCTTGCCGTCGGCAGTTTCCCCGCACCGCTTCCGTAGAACATGGCGGGCCCCAGCATATTCCCTTTTACAAGAATCCCGTTAAACACATCGTTCACCGCATACAGGGGATGGTCTTTTCCGATCATCACCGGGGCCACATATGCGCTGACTTTGTCTTTCTTTATGCGGCTGGTGCCGAACAGTTTGATGGAGGTTCCCATTTTCTCCGCATATTTAAAATCAATATCTGTGATCTTCGTAATGCCCTCGGTGTAAATATCCTCAAAATTCACCTCTTTTCCCACTGCCATGGCCGTGAGAATCGCAATCTTGCGGCATGTGTCATATCCTTCCACGTCCGCCTCCGGATTGCGCTCCGCATACCCCAGATTCTGCGCTTCCCGCAGAGCATTCTCAAAGGACTCTCCCTCTTTATCCATCTTGGTGAGAATATAGTTGGTAGTCCCATTTAAAATACCCGTAATCTCCTCAATCCGCTCTCCCTCCAGGCAGCGATACAGAGGACGGATAATAGGAATTCCTCCCCCTACACTGGCCTCAAAGAGGAAATTCACCCCTTGCCTACGGGCAATTTCCAAAAGCTCCGTGCCGTGGGCAGCTACCAGGGCTTTATTGGAGGTCACCACATGCTTTCCCGCCAGCAGGCTGGCCTTCACGAAGGGATACGCAGGATTTAACCCGCCCATGGTCTCCACCACGATGCGCACCTCCTCATCTTCCTCAATGATCTTAAAATCATGGATGATTTTGTCCGCCACCGGACTGTCAGGAAATTCCCGCAAATCCAACACATATTTCAATTCGATCTCATGGCCCGCTCTCCGGCATATCACGTCTCTATTCTGCTCTAAGACCTCTGCCACACCGGAACCAATGGTCCCATATCCCATAACTGCCGCTTTAATCATTCTTTTATGCTCCCTATTCCTATTTTCTATTCCCGCGAAAGAATCTTCACATAATGAATTCCTTCCACTTCCTCCAGCTCCTCGAGCATGCTGGAGACATTCCCCGTATTCTCCCGGACCTCCACACTCAAGGTCAGCGTCGCTACCCCATTTACCGGAATACTCTGGTGAATGGTCAGAATGTTTGCCTTGTAATCCGCCACCACATGGAGCAGGTCACTGAGCAGTCCCTGCACATCATCCATCTGCACCACAAGGGTGATGGTCTTTCCCTTCGTGTTGTCATAAAAAGGAAAAATATCGTCCTTATATTTGTAAAATGAGCTGCGGCTGATGCCCACCTTATCGGCAGCCTCCTGGACCGTGAGCGCCCGCTCTGTCTCCAGCATCTTTTTGGCCTCCACCACCTTGAGGAGCACCTCCGGCACCGCTTTTTGCTTCACCACAAAATATTTGCTCTTTTCTTCCATCGCTCCTGCTTCCTCTCCGCCTTCGTGATTGTCCGCATCAGGAATACATCTGTAGTCACAGGGAAGATGTTAGCATATTTTTAGGGAAAATGCAACTGGTTTCGAAGGAAAATGCCGCTCCCTCCTATGAAAATAAGCGGCCGTTACGGACACCGCAAGCAAAAGAGACACCGGCAAAAGCCGATGTCTCCTTCCTGATACCCCAATATGTTCCGAAGCGTTTTCAGCTTACTCCTCGCCTCTCGCATGCCTGTCCGGGCATCCCAAGCTCATCCAGCGCAGATACGCGCTGATAAAGTCATCCAATCCTCCGTCCAGCACAGCGTCCACATTGCCGCTCTCATAGCCGGTGCGAAGATCCTTTACCATAGTATAGGGCTGGAGCACATAGGAGCGGATCTGGCTTCCCCAGCCGTTATCCTTCACATCTCCCCGGATGCCCGCGGCCTTGGCCGCCTGTTCCTCCTGCTTCAGCATATAGAGCTTGGCCTTCAGCATCTGCATGGCCTTATCCTTGTTCTGGAACTGGGAGCGCTCGTTCTGGCAGGTCACCACAATTCCTGTGGGATAATGGGTGATGCGGATAGCCGAGGAAGTCTTGTTGATGTGCTGACCGCCGGCCCCGCTGGAGCGATACGTATCAATCCGGATGTCATCCGGGTTAATCTCAATATCAATATCCTCCTTGATATCCGGCATCACATCGCAGGACACAAAGGAGGTCTGGCGCTTTCCCGCCGCATTGAAGGGAGAAATCCGCACCAGGCGGTGCACCCCATGCTCAGAGCGGAGATATCCGTATGCATTCTCCCCGCTGATCTGGATCGTCACGGATTTGATGCCCGCCTCCTCACCGTCCAGAAAATCCAGGACCTCGGTCTTAAACCCGTGCTTTTCCGCCCAACGGCAGTACATGCGGTAGAGCATGCTGCACCAGTCACAAGACTCTGTGCCGCCGGCTCCCGCGTTCAGCCGCAGGATGGCATCATAGGCGTCATACTCGCCGGAGAGGAGAAGCTTCATGCGCATGGACTCAAGTGTCTGGGAAAAATGATCCAGCATCTCCTGAATCTCCGGGATAAGAGAAGCGTCATCCTCCTCATACCCCATCTGGATCATCACCTGGATATCCTCGTACTCCTGCTCCAGCTGGCGGTAGGTGTCCACCTCATCCTTCAGGTTTTTCGCCTCCCGCACTAACTTTGTGGATTTGTCCGGGTCATCCCAGAAGCCCGGTTCCTCCATAGATTTGTCTAATTCCGCGATTCTTCTGACCTTGTTGTCCAGGTCAAAGTGAATCCCTCACTTCCACTAATGGTTTGTCATACGTCGAGAGCGTATGTTTAAAATTATCGAACTCAACCACAGCTTCACCTTCTTTCATTCATTTTTGTAACAGTCCAGGACGGTTACTATTCTTTATTTAATTCTCCCGTGGCACTGCTTATACTTCTTTCCGGAGCCGCAGGGACAGGGATCATTGGGGTAGATCTTCTGCTCCACACGCTTCTTGGGCGCGCTGGGAGACGCCCCGTCCTTGTTGGTGCCCGTCACCTTGGCCGCAGGCTCCCGCTCTACCTTCTGCTCCACGCGGATGTGGAAGAGGATGCGCACGGTCTCCTCCTGAATGGACGCCATCATGGCCTCGTACATCTCATACCCTTGCATCTTGTACTCCACAACCGGATCTCTTTGGCCGTAAGCCTGGAGACCAATACTCTCCCGCAGGGCATCCATGTCGTCCAGATGCGCCATCCACTTATTGTCAATCACCTTGAGGAGAACCACACGCTCAATCTCGCGGATCTGCTCGGCCTCCGGGAATTCCGCTTCTTTGGCCTCATAGAGCTTGATCGCTTTCTCCTTTAAGTTGTGCTTGAGCTCATTCTTCTTCATGGACT
>CALWBS010000118.1 GCA_944376135.1 uncultured Enterocloster sp. | reverse complement strand
GAGGGAGAACGGGAGATTATCTCGGATCAGCCATGGATTTACGAAAAGCTCGCCGAGTATCTGACGGAAAATAACCGCGGGGACCATCTGGTGCTGTACCAGGATTCCCTGCTCCCCTTAAAAAAACTCTACAGCCTGGACACCGTTCTTGAAAAAGCCTTAGAAAAACGGGTGTGGCTGAAATCCGGAGGCTATCTCGTCATCGAACCCACAGAGGCCATGGTGGTAATCGATGTGAATACAGGAAAGTATTCCGCTAATAAGCAGCAGCGGGAGACGATTTTCCGGATAAACAAGGAGGCGGCCCAGGAAATTGCCCGCCAGCTCCGCCTGCGCAATCTGTCCGGTATTATCCTGGTGGATTTTATCGATATGGACCGCCCCGAAGACAAGGAGGAGCTTATGCACTTTCTTGGCGGGCTTTTGCGCAAGGATCCGGTAAAGACATCCCTAGTGGATATGACCAAGCTGGGGCTGGTGGAAATCACGCGCAAGAAGATAAGAAAACCATTGTACGAACAGCGAAAGGCATGAAAGGAGATAAAAAACAAAAGCCATGAAGATCATAATTGTGGGCTGTGGGAAGGTTGGAACAACCCTGGCCGGGGAACTGTGCAAAGAAAGGCATGACGTCACTCTAATTGATATTGACGGGGATGTGCTGCAGGAGATTTCCGATTCCATTGATGTGATGTGCGTGACGGGAAATGGCGCCGTCTATCAGGTACAGATGGAGGCAGGAATCAAGGAGGCGGATCTTTTGATTGCCACCACCGGTTCCGATGAATTAAATATGCTCTGCTGTCTGATTGCCAAAAAGGCCGGAAACTGCCAGACCATCGCCAGAATCCGTGACCCCGAGTACTCCGCAGAGATCAATTACATCCGAGAGGAGCTAAACCTCTCCCTCGCCATCAACCCGGAGCTGGCGGCTGCCATCGAGATCTCACGCCTGCTGCGTTTCCCCACAGCCATCAAGATCGAGCCCTTTGCCAAGGGACGCATTGAGCTTTTAAAATTTATTGTCCCTCAGACCTCTGTTTTAAACCATATGCGGGTCATGGACGTGAACAGCCGCTTAAAATCCGATGTGCTGATCTGTGCAGTGGAGCGCGGGGAGGATGTGGTGATTCCGGACGGCAATTTTGTCATCCAGTCCGGGGACAAGCTCTCCTTTATCGGCCCCAGGGGCTCCCGTTCGGAGTTCTTTAAAAAGGCGGGCATTGAAAATAATGCGGTGAAGACGGCCATGTTTGTGGGCGGCGGAAAAATTACGTATTACCTGGCCAAGGCACTTGCGGACACAAAAATCAAAATCAAGATTATTGAGCAGGACGAGGAGCGCTGCAATGAGTTGAGCGAGCTCCTTCCCCACGCCATGATTATCTGCGGCGACGGTTCTGACCAACAGCTTCTGATTGAAGAGGGAATCCGCCAGACAGAGGCCTTCGCCTCCCTGACCGGCTTTGACGAGGAGAACATCATGCTTTCCCTGTATGCGGCCAGTCAGTCCAAGGCCAAGCTGATTACCAAGGTAAACCGCATCACCTTTGGAAATGTGATTGATTCCCTGGAGCTGGGCAGTGTGATTTATCCGAAAATGCTCACAGCAGATATCATTCTCCAGTACGTGCGGGCCATGCAGAATTCTATGGGAAGCAATGTGGAGACCATGTACAAGATTGTGGCGGAAAAGGCGGAAGCCCTGGAGTTCCGTGTAAAATCCAATGTTTCATTCCTGGGCATTCCCCTGGAAAAGCTGGAATTAAAGCGCAATCTTCTGATTGCCTGCATTAACCGGAATGGAAAGGCAATCATTCCCAGAGGCCAGGACACCATCGAGGCCGGGGACACGGTGATCGTGGTGACGACACATACGGGCCTCAATGACCTGAAGGACATCTTGCGGTAAAGGCGGCGAAACAAATGAATTACGGTATTATTCTCTACATGCTCGGATGGATTTTAAAGACCGAGGGGATTCTCATGCTGGTCCCTGTGCTGACAGCAGTTGTGTACGGGGAGATGCAGGTGGGCCTGTGCTACGCGGGAGTGGCCCTTGTAAGCTTTATCCTGGGCTTTTTAAGCACCCTAAAAAAACCCAGAACAAAAATGTTTTTTGCGAAGGAAGGTTTCGTCTCTGTCTCCCTCGGCTGGCTGGTGCTCAGCGTGTTCGGGTGCGCACCTTTTGTGCTCACAGGGGAAATTCCGCACTTTATTGACGCTTTGTTTGAGATTGTGTCCGGTTTTACCACAACCGGTTCCAGCATCGTTCCCAAGGTGGAGGATTTAAGCCATGCCACCCGGATGTGGCGCAGCTTCACCCACTGGATCGGCGGCATGGGAATTCTGGTGTTTATCCTGGCTATCCTCCCTATGGCGGGGGATTACAACATGCACATCATGCGGGCGGAGAGCCCTGGGCCCTCTGTGGGGAAGCTGGTGCCGAAAATCGGAATTACCGCAAAGCTTCTCTATATCATTTACAGCGCCATGACGGTTGTCATGCTTGTCCTTCTTCTGGCCGGAAGAATGCCCCTTTTCGACGCTCTGTGCATGACGTTCGGCACGGCAGGAACAGGAGGTTTTTCCTGCCTGAATTCCGGACAGGCGGATTATACCATTTATCAGCAGGCGGTGATATCCGTGTTTATGATTCTGTTCGGCATCAACTTTAACGTATACTATCTCTTTCTGGCTAAGAAGCCGTTTGATGCCCTGCACTGCGAGGAGATGCGCGGCTATCTGGCCATCATTGCCGCGGCGGTGATTCTCATCACCATAAACATCCGCGGAGCCTTTTCCTCCTTGTTCCTGACGGTTCACCATGTTCTCTTTCAGGTGGCCTCCATCATCACCACTACAGGCTACGCCACGGTGGACTTTGACACATGGCCGGAGTTTTCCAAATGCGTTCTGCTTCTCCTCATGATGGTGGGCGCCTGCGCGGGAAGCACGGGCGGAGGAATGAAGGTGTCCCGTGTTATGATCGCGTTCAAGGTGGCGCTGCGGGAGATGGCCTCTGTCATTCATCCCAGAAGCGTGAAGGTGCTCAAATACGAAGGAAAAGCCCTTGCGCCCTATACGCTGCGGAATCTGAACGCGTATATCATCATTTACTTTTTTCTGTTTTTCCTGTCCATCCTGATTGTAAGCCTGGACAATTTCGATTTCATGACCACTTTCTCCGCGGTGGCGACCAATTTTAACAATGTGGGACCGGGCCTGTCCGTCGTGGGCCCCACCTCCAATTTCTCAATGATGTCCTACCTGTCAAAAGCAGTGCTCATCTTTGACATGCTGGCCGGCCGTCTGGAGCTCTTTCCGGTGCTGGTGCTGTTCTCGCCGAATACGTGGAGGAGGCAGTGATGGGGGAGTAACGGGAGGGGCAGGTGTGCACCTTCTTAGCCGCTCAGATGTGCCTCTTCTTGACCGCACGTCTGTGCGGTCAAGAAGCCGCGCACGTCTGCGCTTTGGCGGGAAATGTGAAAAAACGGTGACAAACATTGACCTTGCACCGCCTTTGGGGTATCCTTTTTACTAAAGAAGGCAAGGAGGATACGCTTTTGCAGTATAAAAACAGAGCATGGAAGAAGAGGATCTTTGGCGTCTTTTTATGTCTGGCCTTGGCGGGCACATCGGCTTTCCCGGGGCTTGCGGAGGAGACTTTGGCCGCAGCCGTCCAGCCCACCTATTACGGCCGCGGCAGTTACGTAATCGGAGTGGATATGCCCGCGGGGGAATATGCGTTTTTTACCGAGGACACTTCCGGGGACAACACCTATTCTTACTGCAATCTTACTCTCTACAAGGATGATACGGACGAGCGCCGGATTGCCGTCCTGCGTTTTCAGCATCACGGGCTTGTCTCCCTTTACAACGGACAGCATTTGGTGCTCCACGACGGCTGGGCCGTGGCCGCGGATCAGGCGGATATTGAGCCGGGCGTGAGCGGCATGTATAAGGCCGGGCGTGACATGGAACCGGGCACCTACCGGCTCACAGCCCTCACCTCGGAGGGGGGAAGCTACGCCCTCTACAATGATGTGCGCTATTACTACGATTACATTGACGCATATGGCCGCTTTATTGATCCTGTCGTCATCACGGTGGAGGAAGGGCAGTATCTGGAGCTCACAGATGTGCGGGATGTGGAGCGGATTGAGTGAAAAAGTTGAAAAATCTGGTTGACATTCCCGGGAGAGGATGGTATTATAACAAAGTATGCCGCACAGCGGGGTTTCTAAGAGTCTGCCCATTTTCAGAACCGTACGCAGGAAGGTTCTGGCAGGCGGGCCGCCGAAGCTGGCGAGTAATGATAATAGGAGGTGCCTTTTAATGTACGCGATTATTGCAACAGGCGGAAAGCAGTACAAGGTAGAAGAAGGCGATGTCAT
>CALWBS010000117.1 GCA_944376135.1 uncultured Enterocloster sp. | reverse complement strand
GTTTAAGCTGGTCATGGGGTCCTGGAAAATCATGGCGATTTTCTCCCCTCGGATGGAGCGCATCTCGCTCTCCTTAAGCTTCAGCAAATCTTTGCCCTCAAAAAGGATCTCCCCTCCGTTTACTTGTCCGATCCTATCCGGCAGAAGCCGCATGATGGCACGTGCTGTGGTGGTTTTTCCTGCGCCGGTCTCTCCCACCAGTCCCAGGGTTTCCTTCTCTCCCACTTTAAGCCGGATGCCGTTTACCGCGCGCACCGTCTCTTCGTCGGTTTTGTAGATGATTTCCAGGTCATTTATCTGTAATAATGCGTCTTTCATGGTATCCTCCCCCTAATTTTTCAGCTTGGGATCCAGCGCATCCCGCAGTCCGTCGCCGAGAAGGTTTAAGGACAGGGAGGTCAGGATGATGGCAAGTCCCGGAAACAGTGTGATGTAGGGCGAATAGCGCATAAAATCACGCCCTTCTGCCAGCATGGAGCCCCACTCCGGAATCGGGGGCTGGACGCCCATGCCGATAAAGCTCATTCCCGCCGCCGTCAGAATCATCCGGCCCACGCCCATGGTGGCCTGGATGATGATGGGCCCCATAGCGTTGGGGAGAATGTGGTGCAGGATAATGAACCGGTCGGTGGATCCGCTGGCCACTGCCGCCTCCACATAGTCCTGGTCAATGACAGTGAGGATGGAGGAGCGGATGACCCGGGTAAAGGGCGGAATCCGCGCAATGGTGACCGCAATGAGGAGGTTGGTCATACTGGTCCCCAGGGATGCCACAATGGCCAGGGCCAATAGTTCTCCGGGGATGGCGAGGAACATATCCAGGACCCGCATGATGATGTTGTCAATCCGTCCGCCGTAGTATCCGGCGATGGAGCCCAGGATGCCGCTCACCAGAACGCTTCCCACCGTGGCAGCCAGGCCGATGATAATGGAGATCCTGGCGCCGTGGATGACACGGGCAAAAATATCCCGCCCGTAGGCGTCCGTGCCGAACCAGTGCGCGGCGCTTGGACCCTGAAGCCTGGACGCCATATCCTGGGCAATCACCTGAGTGTCGTAGTCGCAGATGAAGTCCGCGAAAATAGCCACCAGAAGCACGATGCTGAAAATCACAAGCCCCAGCATGGCCGCCTTATTTTTTCGAAACCGCCGCCAGATCTCTCCGGCAGGGCTTTTCTTTTTCCCTGATTTTTTCTTTGTATCATTCATTGGTTTTGTCCTCACTTGCTATATCTTGAGCGGATGCGCGGGTCAATAAAGGCGTAGAGCAGATCCACCACAAGCATAATGATGCAGAACAGCGTTGCCAGAAGAAGCACCGCCGCCATAACCTGGGGTGTGTCCTTGCTGCGGATAGCGTCAATAGCCAGCGTCCCTACACCGGGCATGGCGAACACGGATTCTGTGATCACCGAGCCTCCCAGGAGGGCGCCGAAATGCATGCCTGCCACAGTAATGACAGGAAGCAGGGCGTTCTTTAAGGCGTGCTTCCAAATGACCACCATGTTGGAAGCGCCCTTGGCCCGGGCAGTCCGGATATAGTCCTGACGAATGACTTCCAGCATGGTAGAGCGGGTCAAACGCAAAATTTCCGCCGCCCCGGGCAGGGACAAGGTCACAATGGGCAGAATAAAGCTGCTGGCCGTGTCCGCTCCGTTGGAGGGCAGCCATCCGAGCTTCAGCGCGAAGAGCAGGATGGACAGAAGGCCCAGCCAGAAGGCGGGGATGGAGGACAGAAACATGGCTGTGACGGAGTTGATCACGTCCAGGGCGGAATACTGCTTCACTGCGGACAGGATCCCCAGGGGCACGCCGATGAGCACAGAGAGCACCATGGCTCCGCTGGCAAGCTTTAGCGTGGTGGGGAACCGGGCGAATATTTCATCAAACACAGGGGTCCGGGTCCGGTAGGACAGGCCGAAGTCCCCGTGAAGCGCGTTGATAACATAATCAAAATACCGGACCCAGAAGGGCTTGTTTAGGCCCAGCTCCCGAATGATCTCCTCCCTGGCGGACTGGGGCGCGTTGTCCCCCAGAATCAAGGAGGCAACATCGCCGGGTATCATATTCATAATGGTGAAAATGATAAAGCTGACGCCGAGAAGAATCGGAATTAAAAACAGCAGTCTCTTTACTATGTATTTTCCCATCAGGTTATCCCCCGCAGTTTATTCTCGTGCAATCTTGGTGACATAGAATCCATTTTCCGCAAATATGTCCTGAATTTCCTCCCAGTGGGCGGCCAGATCCCCATCATTTTCCAGCTTTTTCTCCACAATCTCTAAGAGCCTAAGCCCCAGGCCCTTCACATTGTTGGCCTGGATAACCGTTTTATCCGCAAGGCTTTCTGCCGTATAGGGAGTGTAGGGAGGAATATTTACAATATCCCTGGGATTGGCTGTGAACGTCTCATCCAGGACAGTAAAACGCACCTGTCCCTCCTTGACCACGAATAAATCCCAGTCCGGATGGGGACTTTTTACCTCCGCCTTTACCCCCTTATCCAGGACAAATTCCCAGATTTCCTTCTCACCCCCGGTCTCATGGCGCCCCACCTTCTGGTTGCAGGTGATGCCCTTAAAGCAGAACTGGGCGATGCTGCCGCCTTTGGGACGGATCTGGGGCATTTCCTCCTTGGAGACTGCCTCGGGCTCCGGCTCCCCCAAGCGGATGGTGTGGTGCTTTAAGCGGTATGCCGCCATAAAGTCCGGATCCTCCAAAAGTTCAGGATAGGCCTTGTCGATGAAGCGCTTTTCCATAATGCCCCCGTACATATTCATGCCGGAGAAAAGCTCCCTCCAGATGGTTCCCTCCTCCAGGTAGCGGAAACCGTGGGACATATAGGGCTCAATATGGACAATATCCCCCGCGTGGGCGATGGCCCGCTTTCCGTTGATGGTGACTTCCACGCTCCCCCTGTCAATTAGAAAGGTCTCATAGCCTTTGCTGTGCTCGTGGTAGGGGACAAAGGCATCCTTTTGATAGTATACATCGCTCATTTCATTGGTCAACTGCTCCCCTGTGGGGGCGATGAACAAATAATCTTTGCAGTCCTTCTCCTCCAGCTCATGGATGTAGTCCTGGGGAGTGATGTGGATTTTATTGTCAAACATACGTTTTTCCTCCTTATTATGGCGTCCAGGTTTATACGTTCACTTTACGGAAGCCGGTTACCCAGCAGTTATTGTCCCGAAGGATCTTCTCCACATAGGCCCAGTCCTCCAGGTGTTCCGGCGTGCGCACCTTTTCCGCGTGGATACGCTCCATAATATGCATCAGATAGGACTGCACGTTGTAGGCGTAGAGCTGGGTGCCCTCCTCCAGGACGGTGAAGGTGTGCTTGTAATAGGGAGGCACGTTGATGATGTCCCTCTTTTTTGCCACAAAATCATGGCCGTCCGCCTGGACGTGGACCGCGCCCTCCATCACCAGATACACGTCGTTGGCCGCGTAAGGGTAATTCCACTCAATCTGGGTTCCCTTCTCCGGAAGGAACTCCCAAATCTCCTTGGCCCCCTCGGTTTCCCAGCGCCCCACTTTCAGATTGCATTTCATAATGCCCAGGTCAAAGGAGGCAATGGCCCAGCCCCTGGGCCGGATGGATGGGATGTCCGTCTTCTTGGCGGCAACCGGAACCGGATCTTCCCGGTAGAGCGTTCCCAAAATCTTGTAGCGGCGGGCCTTAAACTCCTCATCCTCCCAATATTCCGGGCTGTAGGTGCGGAGCACATGCTTGTCCTCCACGCAGTTGTACATATCCATCTCCTGGAACATCTCCCGCCAAATGGTGTTCTCCTCCAGGTAGCGGTATCCGTGATTCACATAGGGGCGGATATGGACAATATCCCCCCGCTCGATGATACATTTTTTCTTGTTGATGCATACCTCGGCAGAGCCGCCGTCAATTAAAAAAGTCTCATACCCCTTCTCATGGTCGTGGTAGGGGACAAAGGCATCCTTTATGTAAATGGTATCGCCCAGCTCATTGATCATCCGGTTTCCCTGGGGGCGGATCAGCAGATCCCCATGATTGTCACTGTCCGGTATGGAATAGAGCACATCCCTCTTCGGATCAATATGCATGACGCTTCGCATGTTTTCTACACTCATCTTCTCTCCCTCTCTTTTTTTGTTTTCGCTGCTTTAATCTGATAAAGCATAAAGATTCAAAAAATAAGGAAGCTTAACGCACACTTTTGTGCCGCCGTCTTCCTTTTTCTTTTATTTTTATGCAATTTAGTATATAATATTTCTATGATTCTGTCTAATATATGCTAATTTATATTTTTTATAGCCTATAGGCTATTAATTGAGAGGGGAGCGGATAAAGAATGGAACTGTTACAGCTTCGATACTTTTGTGTGGTGGCGAAATACCAAAATATGACAAAGGCGGCTGCAGAGCTTATGATCTCCCAGCCTTCTCTCAGCAAGACGATCAGCGCATTGGAGAAAGAGATTGGGACGCCCTTGTTTGAGAGGCGGAACCGGTCCATCTACTTAAACCGGGCGGGGGAACTATTTTATCAGAAGGTAGATCAGAGCATCAAAGAGATCGACGATACCATCCACGAGATCCGGGAGCTTTCTAATGAGCCCTTTGGCCATATCCGGCTTCTGATTCTGGCTGCCTCCACCTATCTGCCGGATCTGTACATTGCCTTTCACAAAAAATATCCGAACATCAAACTGCTTTTAAGCAATTACATCCGTTCGGAGCATTTGTTTATGTATGACTGTGATTTCTGCATCACCGCAGGGGACAGCTATACCCCCATGGTGGGAAACTGCCTGATCCATCTGCTGACAGAGCGCTTTGTGCTGGCTGTCCACAGGGATCATCCGCTGGCCGGAAAAAAATCCGTCCATTTGAAGGAGGCGGCGCCCTATCCTTTTATCGCTTCCAACCGGCGGGAGGATCTGGAATATTACTGCCTGAAAGCAGGGTTTCGCCCCAACATCATTGCGGAGTGCGACAACGGCACCACCTACGAGTGCCTGTTAAAAAGCAATATGGGCGTCACGGTCCTGCCCGAGATTACCCTTGGCTCCGTGCTCTCCGACGAGATTGTCTGCGTCCCGCTGTCCTTTCCTGTCCTGGAGCGGACGGTCAACTTAGCCTATGACAGCCGGAAACATATGTCGCCCGCTTGTCAGCTATTTCTGGAATTCTGCAAGGAATATTTTCACGTAAAAGGATAAGGGCAGCCTGTTTTCTCAACCGCTGCCCTCCCCTTCCGTATCTCTTAAATATCCGTTCCCGGATCGTACCCTTTACAGCGCCGCCAAAGCCTTCCCAAGGGCCCTGCAGCTCTCTAGGGCCTCCTCATCCGGGGCCTCCTGGCAGATCAAGCCCTCGCCGCCCACAATCACGGCACCGGCGGCGGTCATCCGATCCACCCAGTTTCGCATCCACTCTCCGTCTCCCCATCCGTAGGAGCCGAAAAGCCCAATATTCTTTCCGGAGGCAAAGCCCTCCACCTCCATCACGAAGGGCTCCATCTCCGCTTCCTCCAGCACCTCGGCTCCCATGGCCGGGCACCCCATGGCGAACACGGAGGCGTTCTTCAAATCATCCATGGAAACGCCGGAGATCTCCGTCACCAGCGCTTTCTTCCCAGCCGCCTCAATTCCTTCCCCCACGGCCTTGGCCATGGCCTCGGTGTTTCCTGTCTGGGACCAGTATGCTACGATAATCTCATTCATGTTCTGTTTCCTCCTGATTGCTGTTGATTACTATATTTCTCACGTTCATGCCGCGGGAAATCATCCGTATTACCTGCTCGCGGGCCTGGTCATAGCCGGCAAATACACGCCTGCATCGGGCCACATCGGAATAGACCTTCCAATATCCTATGTACAGGCTGTTTTTGCCGTCATTTTCAATAAATCCCGTCACATCCGCCGGCGGATAGCCCAAGAGAAGGCCGATCTCGTGGGGAAAACCTCCTTTATGCAGGATGTGCGCCCGATAGCGCTCTGCCACCTGCCTTAAAACCACTTCCAAATTCAGGCGGCTATAGCCGAACCGCTCCATCAGCTGCCGCACATCCTCCCGGTTCAGATAGGCCGTCAGCTTCTTTCTGTCATAGAGGAGAAAGGTCAGCTTCTCTCCTGCATCGCAGAGGAGATAGGAAGAAAGGGCGGTGCCTCGAAAGAGCCGCATAGCCGCAGCCCGGTGGATTTTGTCTACGGTCAGCAGATTCGAAATCTTCAGGCGGGTCAAAAGGGGGGCGCACTGAAGGGCCACCTGGGTGTTTAATTCTCCATGATCCAGCGCCAACATCAGATCCAGGGTTTCTGTGCTCATGCTTTACCTCGCAGAAATATGATAAATTCACAATAAGTTAGTATATGCTAACTTATGCATCTATCCTACCAAATTTTTCGTAAAAAAACAAGGGATCCTATTGGAAAACTTTCTCAATAAGGTGTCCCTTGTAAAAATAAGGATGCGTCTCCCATGCCATCTATCTCTAATCATCTATCTCTAAGGGCGTTCATAATAGACAATGGTCAGATACTGTCCCGCGTGAATGGTATCCTCCTTCAAGGAGTTGATCTTACGGAGTTTCTCCACGTAATCCGCAGTGGTCAAGTTCCCTCCCTGCTTATAGCGGCCTGCAATCTCCCACAGGCTGTCCCCCTCCTCGATCCGTATGCTCTTATAATAAGCGGTGGGTCTGGGGCCCTCCTCTCTCGCCATGGATGGAAACACAGCACAGCCCAGCAGTACTAAGCCGAATAACAAAATCACAAACACAAAAACACGAAGCCTTCTCCTTTGTACCCTTTTCATATACAGCCTCCCAGCAAAAAACAGAACATTTGTTCTCTGTGTATTTACTATATCACCAGAACGTATGTTTGTCAATGGGAGGAACGAAAAAATCGAACAAAGGTTTGCATTTTGCCCGAACATATGTTACTATTATAGCAGAAAGAATGACAGCGGCCTGGCCAGGCTGCTGCGGGAAATTGCTTTACAGGAGGTTCTTATGTCCCAGAATGCCATGTCTGCCAAGCAGCAGGAGATTTTAGAATATATCAAGGAAACCATATTAAAAAAAGGGTATCCGCCGGCGGTTCGTGAGATTTGTCAGGCGGTCCATTTGAAATCTACCTCCTCCGTCCACTCCCATCTGGCGGCCCTGGAGGAAAAGGGATACATACGCCGGGACCCCACCAAGCCTCGGACCATTGAGATTTTAGATGACACTTTCAATTTCAACCGCAGGGAGATGGTGAACATCCCCGTGGTCGGCACGGTGGCAGCCGGGGAGCCCATCCTGGCCCAGGAGCATATTGAGGACTATTTTCCTTTCCCTGCGGAGGCCCTGCCCAACGCGGAGACCTTCATGCTCCATGTAAAAGGCGAGAGCATGATCAATGCCGGTATCCTCCCCGGAGATCAGCTGATTGTGGAGCAGCGCTCCACTGCGGAGAACGGGGAGATCGTCGTGGCTTTGCTGGAAGACTCGGCTACGGTCAAGCGCTTCTACAAGGAGAAGGGCCATTACCGTCTCCAGCCGGAGAACGATGCCATGGAACCCATTATCACGGACCATGTGGAGATACTGGGAAAAGTGATCGGGCTGATCCGGATGATGGGATAGGACTCCCGGTTGAATGATGGCCGCAAAAATAAGGGCTGCGGGAAATGCAGGCGGGTTATCGCCCCATTTCTCACAGCCCTTATTTTCGCCGCACAGCTCTTGCGGATGTGTTCCGTTTTTACAGCTCATCTATATCCACAAAGGTTTTTCCGTCCCGCCAGATCCGCTCCAGATCGTAGAACAGGCGGTCCTCCCGGCAGAATATGTGGACGATCACATCCCGGTAATCTAAGAGAATCCAGTTGGCGCTCTGGTATCCCTCAACCTGGCGGCATTCACAGCCTGCCCTTCCCAGAACCTCCTGTACATTATCAGCCATAGCCTGTACCTGGTTGGGATTGCTTCCGTCCGCAATAATAAAATAGTCGGCAATCACGGTCACGGATGAGATATCAATTACCTTGATATCAGCGCCTTTTTTGTCACTGAGTGCTTGATATGCCAGCTTCACCATTTCTTTCGCGTTCATCCGGTTCTCCTTTCTTATTCAAACGTTTTGAAAAGTATTTGTATGCTTCCCGTGTCATAGGGTCTACCGAGCCGCCCTTTCTCTCCAAATAGGACAGCGTTCCGGCGAGAATGGCGTACATGGCTTCATCCAGGTTCTCATAAGCCATACGGCGGATTTGGGGAAGATTTTCCGCCTTATACCGCCGGGGTTCAATGTAATCAGCAATATAGAGAATCTCGTCCAGCACGCCCATCTCAGGCTTCCCCGTCGTATGGCAGCGAATGGCATCCAGGATTTCCTTATCCTGAATCCCGTATTTGTGCTCTGCCAGCCATGCGCCGTACTTGGCGTGAAGCACGGGAAGCGTCTTGTACTCCGCATCCGTCACGGGAATCTTGTGCTTCAGGCATTTCTGCAGAATGATTTCATCGGAAAAGCGTTTTCCGCAGTCATGGAGCAGGCCTGCCAGTTCTGCTTTCCCCATATCATATCCATAGCGCATAGCCAGATTCATGCAGGTAAAGGACACGCTGAGCGTGTGCTCGTACCGCTGTGGCGATAGCTTAGCTCGAAGCTTCCTGCGCAGCATCATAATGTGTGTATATTGGTTTTCCATTTCGCTTGCTCCTCTCCACAAATCTGTTTGTTCCGGTAAAGCCCCCGCGCTTCAATATACTGAATCACGGCCCGGGGCACCCACGCGTCAATCGGCTTCCCGGCGGCAGCAGCTCTACGTATCTCCTCCGAGGAGACCTCCATCTCATGAAA
>CALWBS010000116.1 GCA_944376135.1 uncultured Enterocloster sp. | reverse complement strand
TTTACATAGCTGATGGAGTGGGCCTGCCAGGTCCGGCCGTCCCTCCAGCTGTAGATATCGGGGGCGGATTTTTATTTTTTCTTGTAGCACTCCAGGGGGTCGAAATTGCCTGCCCGCATGGTGCGGCCGATGAGCAGGGAAAGGCAGCTGTTTAATTCCTGGCCGCCGTAGCCCCGGACAATACCTGCGGGCTGTTTGTTGGTGACCACGATGTTGGTGTCCAGATCCCAGTTGGGACATTTGGCCATCACGAGCTGGGCCTCGCCGATGCCCACGCCCACCTGGCCCTGGGTGGCGTTGCAGAATGCGCCGGTGTCAACCACCCATTCGGCCTTCACGGCCCGGACAATGCCGTCCTTATCCATGCCGATTTTGGCGTGGACCTGGCTTCCCAGCCGGGTTTCAAATGCCGTCATCTGTTCCACCTTGGACTGGAATACTTTCACCGGCCTCCCTGTGCGCATGGAGAGGAGGGCAGCGGACATGACCTGATATCCAAGGCTCTGCTTATTTCCGTAGCTTCCGCCCACATTAAAGGTATGTACGTCCAGATTGCATCCGGGAATCACGGAGGAGTTGATGATTTTTAAAATGTAGCCGCTCTGGGAGGTGCCCCACACGGTGAAATCATCTCCCCCTTCCCAGCGGACCACAGCGCCCGGCGGCTCCGGGGCAAGGGGAGCGGGCATCTTGGCAAATTCTACGGTGTCCTCCGCGATGTAGGCGCACTCCTCAAAGCCTTTCTCCGGGTCTCCCTTCACCAGGTGCCAGAAGGGGCCGTCCTTCTGGAAGGGCGGGTAGCCGGGAGTCACGATATTGTTGGGAAACTCCTCATAGAGCTGGGGAGCCCCGTCCTTGATGGCCTCCATGCCGTCGGTGACGCAGGGGAGAATTTCGTATTCCACCTGGATTAATTCCGCCGCGGCTTTCGCTGTCTCCAGATCCACCGCCGCAATCAGGGCTACCGGGTCGCCGATATAGCGCAGGTGGGGGCTGAGAATGGGCTTCTGGGGCGGCCATCCCATTTTCCAGCTCTGATCCACATCCTCATAGGTGAGAACGGCCAGCACGCCGTTCCTCTTTTTGGCTTCCTCCGTATGGATAGCCGTTATCATGGCATGGGGATGGGGGGAGCGCAGCGTGTAGCCGATCAGCATGCCCGGAAGGGTGAAGTCGTCCAAGAAAACGGCCTTGCCTGACACGATGGCCCTGGCGTCCTTGCGGGGAGCGGTGTTTTTTCCCACATATCGGTAGTTTTCCGGTTTAAAATCATCTGAATACATCCTATGCACCTGCCTTTCCTGCGGCTTCCTTTACCGCCTCAATTACATGGTATTGGCTGATACAGCGGCAGAAATTGCCGCTCAATGCGTCTTTGATTTCCTCTTCAGTGGGATGGGGATTTTTGGCCAGCAGCGCCGTCGCTGTCATAAGGATGCCCGGTGTGCAGAAGCCGCACTGAAAGGCGTAATGGTCGATAAAGGTCTGCTGGAGGACGGACAGCTCCCCTGTGGAGGGATTGGCCAGCCCTTCAATGGTGGTGATGTGTTTTCCGTCGCAGTCCGCAGTCAGCATCATGCAGGAGGTGACAGCCTCCCCCTCCATGACGACTGTGCAGCAGCCGCAGGCCCCCTCGCCGCAGGCTTCCTTGGAGCCTGTAAGCCCTAAGCGGTTTCTCAATGTCTGGGACAGGGTTTCGCCCGGCGGAATCTGGCCGAGTCGGGGTCCCACAGAAAAATCATACTGCGTCCCATTCACAAACAAGGTGATTTCCTGAACCTTCATAAGCGCCTCCTATTCTTTAATCAAACGTTTGATTAATTTTTATCAATTTCATCTTACGCTCATTTTGAGGGAAAGTCAACCGGAGGCGCCGGGCTTTTGGGAAATTCTCCCTATTGACCAAAGGGGAGAATGGATTTTTTGTACTTTTCACGGAATAGTTTGGAAATACAAGTCGCTGTTTCTTGCCTTTCCCCAGGGGCTGTGTTATGATACAGCTACGTAAAATCCGTTTTAAAATAAGGAAACAGCAGACGGGAGGAACTTTGGATGCGGACGAAAGCGGATGATTCGACCACAAAGATTACGCTTTTAGAGACGGGCATGCGGCTTTTCGCGCGGTATGGATTTGAAGCCACAACCACCCGGATGATTGCAAGTGAGGCGGGCATGAATATTGCCACCATGTCCTTTCATTTTGGAAATAAAGAAAATTTTTTTCATCAGGTCCTGGTGTACACTGCAGAGCAGATACGCTCCCATTACAGGCCCCTGGGCGAGAAGGCGGACCGCTTGAAAGAGGAGGGGAGACTGGACAGCAAAAAGGCCTGGGATCTCATCTGCGAGTATGTGGATCTGATTCTCTCCATTGTGGCGAACATGGAGAACTCTGACACGCTGAGCCTGCTGTTTCACGAGCAGAACCAGAAGCTGTTTTCCGATTTCCCCATCACCCGGGTGATCTGCAAGGAGGCGGAGAAAATTCTCCAGACCCTGCTTGTGGCCTACTGGGAGGGCGGGGAGGAGCAGACGGTGGCCGCCATCAGCCGGGTGATCAACGGGTCGCTGATTACCTTGGGCGAGCACCCTATGTTTATACGCCGAAGCCTTGGGCTGGCGGATGACGCAAAGCTCTCCGCGGATGTAATTGGGACAATCCGCGGCTACACTTTGCGCGGCATCGAGGCCTACCGGCCGGAAAATGGCTGATGCGCCGGCATATTAAGAATCCTTTTTCGACTCCGCCTTGGCCATAAAGGGATAGAGCTCCTCATAGTGCTGCAGCTCCGCCTCGGACTGGGGCAGGGCAGGGATCAGGCCGGTGCAGTCCGTAGCTGAGCAGGCCTGGATGTCAATGTCCCAGGGGCTTTTTGTATCGGCGGGAGCTGCCTTTTTTTCGTCCGCGCGCTTTCCTGCGGGGATTGTCTTTTTTTGTTCGGATTGATTCATTGCTACCTCCATTTTGCCGCCCTGCCGGTTTGGCGGGGCTTTAAGCATACGTTTTGGAGATAGTATCTGCCAAAACCATTGATTCATGCGGGGAAGAAATAGAAGAAACAAAAAACAGCAGGGAGACGCCGGGCATTTTGACGCCTTCTCCTGCTGTTTTTTATTTGCTGCTTATGCGCTGTGACTGCCGAAAAGAGAGACCGCCCGCCGGAAAAACCGGTTACGCTTCCTGCTTTTTCAGCGCCGCTTCTACAAACCCCTTAAAGAGCGGATGGGGCCTGTTGGGCCGGGACTTTAATTCCGGGTGGGCCTGGGTGGCCACAAACCAGGGATGTTCAGGCAGTTCGATCATCTCCACAATCCGGTTGTCCGGAGAGAGGCCGGCCAGCAGCATGCCGTGGTCGGTCAGAGCCTTTCGGTAGTCATTGTTCACCTCATAGCGGTGCCTGTGGCGCTCATGGATGGTCGTCTCCCCGTAGAGGCCGTAAGCCTTGGAGGACTTGTCCAGAACGCAGGGATAGGAGCCGAGGCGGAGGGTGCCGCCGATGTCCTCAATGCCGTCCTGCTCCGGCATCAGATGGATCACCGGATGGGTAGTGGCGGGATCCAGCTCCACGCTGTGGGCATCCTCCCAGCCGATCACGTCCCGAGCAAACTCTACGATTGCGAGCTGCATTCCGAGACACAGGCCCAGGAATGGGATATTGTTTTCCCGCGCATACTGAATGGCATAAATCTTTCCGTCTATGCCGCGATCCCCAAAGCCGCCGGGAACCAGGATGCCGGATACGTCCCCCAGAATCTGGGCGGCGTTTTCACGGGTAACCGTCTCGGAATCCACCCATTTGATATGAACTTGGGCGCGGTTTGCCACACCGGCATGCTTTAAGGCTTCCACCACGGAGATATAGGCGTCGTGGAGCTGGATATACTTGCCGACCAGGGCAACGGTCACCTCTTTTTGCGGATGTTTCCAGGCATCGATCATGGCCCGCCAGTCCGCCAGATCCGGCTCGGGGCAGGGCAGTTCAAGGCACTCGCAGGCTACCTGGGCCAGATGCTCCTCCTCCATCACCAGAGGAACCTCATAGAGCACATCCACGTCCAGATTCTGCAGTACATGGTTGGGGGGCACGTTGCAGAAAAGGGCGATTTTGTCCTTGAGCCGCTGATCCAGCGGATGCTCGGAGCGGCAGACCAGGATATCCGGCTGGATTCCCATTCCCTGGAGGTCCTTCACGCTGGCCTGGGTGGGCTTGGTCTTGAGTTCCCCGGAGGCCTTCAGATAGGGGATGAGGGTTACGTGGATAATGCAGGTATTTCCCGGACCCACATCGTGCTGGAATTGGCGGATCGCTTCCAGGAAGGGCTGGCTTTCGATGTCGCCTACGGTGCCGCCTACCTCGATGATGGCGATCTCTGTTTCTTCCTCATTATAATTGCGGTGGAAGCGGCTCTTGATCTCGTTGGTGATGTGGGGAATCACCTGGACCGTGCCGCCGCCGAAGTCGCCACGGCGCTCCTTCTGGAGAACGCTCCAGTAGACCTTGCCTGTGGTCACGTTGGAGTTCTTTGTCAGGCTTTCATCGATGAAGCGCTCGTAGTGGCCCAGATCCAGATCCGTCTCGGCGCCGTCGTCCGTGACAAAGACTTCTCCGTGCTGGACCGGGTTCATGGTGCCGGGGTCGATGTTGATGTAGGGGTCAAATTTCTGCATGGTCACCTTGTAGCCTCTTGCCTTCAGCAGGCGGCCCAGAGATGCGGCCGTGATGCCTTTTCCAAGGCCGGAGACAACGCCGCCGGTGACAAATACGTATTTGACTGGCATAATTGGGAACCTCCTTTCGGTTGTGTGACGAAAAAATAACGGATGTAACAGTTCAGGACGGCGGGAAAATAGGGGCAAAAACAGGCGTTAAGCTTGCTTATGAGCTTGCTTTTGCCCCTATTTTCACATCGGATGAATATCCGAGCTTTTGTCCGGCCTTTGGCCGGGCAAGAAGATGCGCCGTCCTGAACTGTTACCAATTGATACATTATACATCCGCACATAAAATAAATCTAGGGATTTTTCGAAAGTTTTTAGAAAAATAACAACTCTTTTTCTTGATTTATGGGGAGACTGACTCTATAATGATAGCGTGGCGGGCTTGGACATGCGAGTGCCATAGGGCCCGCGCAGAGGGAGAATTTGCACAATATGGACAACAAAAACAGACAAGATCCAGGAATGAAAGGCAATTGGCAGACTATCGGCATGCTGATTGTGGCGGCGATCCTGACCTTTCTCGTGGTGGGATGGATGAACTCCACGGTAAACGCCAGGCGACGCCAGGAATTATCGTATAATGAATTTGTACAGATGGTTGAGGACGGCAAGGTGGAATCCATCAGCGTGGGAAATTCCGAGATTTCCATCCAGCCCAAGGCCGGAGATCCCAATTATTCCCAGCAGATTGAGTACTATGTAGTGCGGCTGGAGGGGGACTACCAGTTTGTGGACCGTTTACTGCAAAATGATGTGGTCACGGTCCGGGAGCTGAGCAATCCCAACGCGGTGCTCTTAGCGGTGCTCAACTACGCCCTTCCCTTTTTGTTCCTCATTTTCCTCATTAACTTTACCATGAAGCGCATGGGCGGAGGCGGCATCATGGGCGTGGGCAAGAGCAATGCCAAGATGTACGTCCCCAAGGGGCCCGGCGGCACCTTCAAGGATGTGGCGGGCGAGGATGAGGCCAAGGAATCTCTGACGGAGATTGTGGATTTCCTCCACAATCCGGGGAAATATACGAAAATCGGAGCCAAGCTTCCCAAGGGAGCCCTCTTGGTGGGCCCGCCCGGAACGGGAAAGACCCTGCTCGCCAAGGCGGTGGCCGGGGAGGCCCATGTGCCCTTTTATTCCCTGTCCGGTTCGGACTTTGTGGAGATGTTTGTGGGCGTGGGAGCGTCCCGCGTCCGCGATCTGTTTAAGAATGCGACGGAGAATGCCCCCTGCATTATCTTTATTGACGAGATTGACGCCATCGGCCGAAGCAGGGACAGCCGCTTAGGCGGCAATGATGAGCGGGAGCAGACCTTAAACCAGCTCCTCAGCGAGATGGACGGCTTTGACTCTACCAAGGGACTTCTGGTTCTGGGGGCAACCAACCGGCCCGAGATTCTGGATCCGGCTCTTTTGCGCCCGGGACGGTTTGACCGGCGGGTGATTGTGGATAAGCCGGATTTAAATGGGCGCATTAATATCCTGAAGGTGCATTCCAAGGACGTGCTCTTGGACGAGACGGTTGATTTTAAGGAGATTGCCCTGGCCACTTCGGGCGCGGTGGGCGCGGGTCTGGCCAATATGATGAATGAGGCTGCTATCAACGCGGTTAAGCACGGCCGCAGCGCGGTGTCCCAGAAGGATCTGTTTGAGGCCGTGGAAGTGGTGCTGGTGGGCAAGGAGAAGAAGGACCGCATTATGAGCAAAGAGGAGCGCCGGATTGTCTCCTACCATGAGGTGGGACATGCTCTGGTGAGCGCTCTTCAGAAGCACTCCGAGCCGGTGCAGAAGATTACCATTGTGCCCAGAACCATGGGCGCCCTGGGTTATGTGATGAACGTGCCCGAGGAGGAAAAATATTTAAATACCCAGAAAGAACTGGAAGCCCGTCTGGTGGAGCTCATGGGCGGCCGGGCGGCCGAGGAGATTGTGTTCGGCAATGTGACTACCGGAGCGGCCAACGATATCCAGCAGGCCACCAATCTGGCCCGGGCCATGGTGACCCAGTACGGCATGTCCGAGAAGTTCGGCCTGATGGGCCTGGCCTCCCAAGAGAACCAGTATCTGACGGGCAGGACCGTGCTCAACTGCGGGGACGCCACGGCGGCGGAGATTGACCAGGAGGTTATGCGGATTCTCAAGGACGCCTATGAGGAGGCTAAGCGGCTTCTGAATGAGAACCGGGATGCCATGGATCAGATTGCGGCATTCCTGATTGAGAAGGAGACGATCACGGGCAAGGAGTTCATGGAGATTGTCCGCAGGGTGAAAGGGCTTCCTGAGCTGGAGTCTAAGAAGGAGGAGACCGGGGGAATTCCCGATACGGAGCAT
>CALWBS010000115.1 GCA_944376135.1 uncultured Enterocloster sp. | reverse complement strand
GTTTGGGTCTTGCGCAACGGGAATCCTTGAACCGTGTCAGGGCAGGAATGCAGCAGCACTAAGGGGAAGCTCTCGTGTGCCGCAAGGCAGCCTGGACTGAGCTAACTGCAGGAGTAACGTCTGTGGCGGCGGCACAAAGCAAGGCGCGTGGATTTAAAAAACGGCTATAGCTGGGTGGAAATAGCATTTCCCTCCAACTATGGCCGTTTCTTTTTCGGCAATTTTCGGCCAAAAGGAGGCATGGCAATATGTGCGGCAGATATCACTTGAGCGGGAGCGCAGCGGCTCAGGCTGCGGAAATTCTCGCGGATCCGGATTTATCCCTGGAGCTTCGTCTAATGGAGCGGGACATACGTCCCGGCGACAAGGCCCTCGTCATCCTGGGCGACCGGCGGAAAGATTCCCTATACCTGGACTGGCAGACCTGGGGATTTCCCAGTCCCCACGGAAAAGGGCTTCTCATCAACGCGCGTGCGGAAACCGTCACGGAAAAGCCCTCTTTCCGGGAGGGCATGCGCCATTTCCGCTCCGTTCTTTTCGGAACCCATTTCTATGAGTGGAACAAGGCAAAAGAAAAATTCACCTTCCGCCAAAAAGACAGCCGCGCCCTGTTCATGGCAGGCATCTGCCGACTCTTCCCGGACGGCCCTCACTTTGTCATATTGACCACCCCGGCCAACGCCTCCATGGCGCCTGTTCACGACCGCATGCCCCTGGTACTGGAGAAAGAGGAAATCCGGAACTGGATTTTTGACGAAAAGAGAGCCGCAGAGCTGCTGCACAAGCTCCCCGGCCCCCTGGAAAAATCCTGTGATTACGAACAGCAGACCCTGTTCGATCTCCTGTGACGGCTGCACCGCGGGCTTGTCCGAAGCACAGCTCGCCGCCCGTCTATTCCTGAACTGCCTATCCCCGGACCGCCTCCCCAATCCCTTCGCTGAAGGTCGGATGGGGATACACCACTTTTTCCATATCCTCGATCGTCAGGTTATTGGCGATCGCCTGGGTAAACTGGCTGATCATGTCCGTGGCCCTGGCGCACATCATCTGCGCGCCCAGGATGCGCCGACTTTCACTGTCCGCCACCACCTTGATGAAGCCCCTCTCTTGAAGGGTGATGACAGACTTCCCATTGGCCGACATGGGATATTTCTTCGTAATAACCGGGATTCCTCTCTCCTTGGCCTCATCCGCCGAGATCCCCACGCAGCCGATTTCCGGGCTGGTGTACACGCAGGAGGGAATGAGATCCACTCGGATATCCGAAGCCTCCCCCGCCATATGAGCCGCAGCGATCCGGCCCTGGGCCGATGCGGCGTGGGCAAGCTGAACCCCGCCGATCACATCGCCGATGGCATATACGCCGGCCAGGCCTGTCTCGAAATGTTCATCTACCAGAATTCTTCCCCGCTCTGTCTTTATCTCCTTTATCTGTGGACTGCTCTCCTCATCAAACAGCCCATCCGTCCAGGGTCTTCTGCCTGTGGCGATGAGAATTCCGTCCGCCGCAATTCTCCCCGGACTTTCTTTTTCGCTGAAACAGCAGGCCAGACCTGCCCCCTCTTTTTCAATTTTTTCCACTCGAGCCCCTGTGTGGATATCCACGCCCCGCTTTTTTAAAATCATTTTCAGATTCTGGCCGATCTCCCGGTCCATGCCCGGCAGAATCCGGTCCATAGCCTCGATCACCGTCACCCTGCGCCCGAGGCTGCTGTAAATGGAGGCAAATTCCATGCCGATTACCCCGCCGCCGATGATGAGAAGATGGTCAAAAAGTTCCCTCTTCTCCAGAAGCCCGTCGCTGGTGAGCACGCCGGGCAGATCCGCGCCGGGTATGGGCGGACAGGAGGGGACGGAGCCCGTGGCAATGAGGATATGTACCGTGTGCAGGATCTGGGATTCCCCCGCGCTCTCTACCTTAACCAGCCCCTGATCCAGGATACTCCCGTTTCCCGCGAACACGGTAATTTTGTTCATCTTCATGAGGGAAGCCACGCCCTTTTTCAGCTGCTCCACAACCTCTCTCTTCCTGTTCTGCAAAGCCTCCATGGACACAGTGCACCCGTTTGCCATGAGGCCGATCTTCTCCCCTTGTCCAAGCTCATGAAAGAGCTCCGCTGTGTAAAGCAGAGTCTTGGTGGGAATACATCCCCGGTTCAGGCAGGTTCCTCCGAGATCTCCCTTCTCCACCAGAGCGGTGCGAAGCCCTCGCTTTGCCGCTTCTATGGCAGCCTCATATCCGCCGGGGCCGCCTCCGATCACTACTAAATCCCAGCTGTTCCTCTTCTCTTCCACCGGTCTCTCCTCCTTCTCCTATCTGTATCCGGGAGTATAGTTGAAAACTGCTTTCCAGGCATCATGACAGAGCGCTTTGCATCAGCTGTCTTATGTCCTCCTCCATCTGCTGAGGGATGGCCGTCTCTTCCCCCACGGCCCGGACAGCCTCCGCTGCCCGCGCTTCCAGCTCACTTGTCCGATACGGGCAGCCTTTTAACGCCTTCTCAAGCGCAGGCGCCAATTCCTGCTCCATGGCATCGGAAAATACCTGAACCTGAGCAATCCGGCCCTCATTCACCGCAAGCTGTATCTGGATGCCGCCCCAGGAATACCTTCTGCTGATCTCTTGGCTAAACGGAATCCGGCGGCCGTACTTCCACTCCCAGGAGGCGAAGCGCTCCCGCAGGGCCGCAATCTCCTCGCCGGGAAGCGATTCCTCCCGCATCTGTTCTGCCCTTTGCCCATAGACGTGTTCAAAGGCGGAAACCAGATATTCCTTCATGCGCTCTACGGTAAGTCCGGGACAGTATGCGTCCAGATTCGTCACCCGGGACTTGACGGAGGACACTCCCTTGGACGCCAGCTTATCCTGGGACACGCAGAGATACCGGGACATTGCCTCCCTATCTGCGTGAATCATAAGCGTTCCGTGGTGGCAGCAGCGTCCGCCCATCCGGTTGAATGCGTTTCCCGAAAATTTTTTCCCGTCCACCGCAATGTCATTCCGCCCGGTCTTTTCCGCCTGGATTCCTGCCAGGCGGACGGCCTCCAGAATCACATCCATCTGCCGGTCCACCCGGTAATCCTCCCGGTCTGCTATAAAACTGAAATTTAAGTTCCCCAGATCATGAAATACAGCGCCGCCGCCGGAGGGGCGCCTGGCGAGAAAACCGCCATCCTTTTCCAGCGCTTCCACCCTGCATTCCTTCCAGCAGTTTTGATTTTTTCCAATAACCACCGTATGGCGGTTCTGCCAGAGATAGAGGATGCAGGCCCCCTTGGGGCCATGGAGGGTGAGATATTCCTCCATGGCCAGGTTTTTGTAGGGCTCCGTGTTCTCTGTCTCTATCCACAGAAGTCTGTCAATCAATCCGCATGCTCCTCCCAGTGATACCGAACGACTGGCTTTCTGGCCGCCGTCACCTCGTCCGGCCTGCCGATGGGCGTCTTATAGGGCGCTCCGTGAAGGGACTCGGGTTCTTCCACAGCCTTTTTATAAATCTCATGGAGGGCCTCCACCGCCTGATCCAGGGTCTCCCTAGGCTCCGTCTCCGTGGGCTCCACCATCAGGGCCTCGTGGACAATCAGCGGGAAATACATGGTCGGCGGATGAATCCCATAGTCCAGCATGGACTTAGCAATATCCATGGCGGTCACGCCCGCCTTCTTCTTGAGGCCTTCCAGCGTCATTACAAACTCGTGCATACAGGGGCCAGGATAGGCCATGTCATACACATCCGACAACTTTGCCTTCATATAATTGGCATTGAGCACCGCATTTGCCGCTGCCTCCGGAATGCCCTCTCTTCCCAGCGTCAGAATATAGGTCAGAGCCTTCACCACCACCAGGAAATTTCCGTAAAACATCTTCACTTCGCCGATGGATTCTTCCGGCTTCTCAAAGCGGTAGCACGTCTTTCCTTCCCGCTCTTCCTTCACAGCGCGCACGCCGGGCAGATAGGGCGCTAAAAACGCCTTGCAGCCCACAGGCCCGCTTCCCGGCCCGCCGCCTCCGTGGGGCGTGGAAAATGTCTTGTGCAGGTTTAAGTGAACCACATCAAATCCCATATCGCCCGGCCGGGCAATTCCCATAACCGCGTTTAAGTTCGCCCCGTCGTAATAACACAGCCCGCCTGCCTCGTGGACAATCCGGGTGATTTCCAGAATATTTTTATCAAACAGCCCGACGGTATTGGGGTTGGTCAGCATAAGTCCCGCCGTATCCTCGCCCACTGCGTCCTTCAGTTTTTCTAAATCCACGCACCCGTCCTCCCGGGAGGGAATGCTCACCACCTCGTAGCCGCACATGGAGGCGCTGGCCGGGTTGGTTCCATGGGCGGAATCCGGCACGATAATCTTTTTTCTCTTCGCATCCCCCCGGTGTACATGCCACGCCTTAATCAGCAGAAGTCCCGTAAATTCTCCGTGGGCGCCCGCTGCGGGCTGAAATGTCATGGCATCCATCCCGGTAATCTCGCACAGATAATGCTCCGCAAGATTTAAAACCTCCAGGGAACCCTGGCAGGTCTCCTGCGGCTGAAGGGGATGGGCCTTCACAAATCCGGGAAGAGCAGCTGCCGCCTCATTTACTTTGGGATTGTACTTCATCGTACAGGAACCCAGGGGATAAAATCCATCATTGACCCCGTGGGTGCGCTTTGCCAGTTCTGTATAGTGGCGGCTGATTTCCGTCTCAGACATCTGGGGAAGCCTCGGCTTTGCAGCCCGCTTAAAGCTTTCGCCAAGCCCGGCCTCCAGCACATCTAAGGGGGCGATGATCTCCATTTTCCGCCCCTCATGTCCTTTCTCAAACACAAGCTTCATATTCCCTTCACCTCCCGTCTTCCATCTTGTCCCTGGTTTGGCCGCCGTCTCCCTGCAGAGCCGCAAGCGCCGCTTTCACAACAGCCGCTGCCTGATCCATCTCTTCTTTCGTGTTCATCTCAGTCACGCACCAGAGAATCTCTCCGTTCCCAAGAGGAAGTCCTCCCAGGATGCCTTCCCCCTCCAGAGCCTTCAAAATCCGGCTGCCGGCCGCGGCCCGCGCATCTGCCGCAGATTCCGCACTCGACGCATCCTCTGCAGCCAGGGGTACTCTGGTCACAAATTCATTGAAAAATTCCCCGTCATACTTGGGCGCAAGCCCGGCCTCCCGCAGCTTATCCCTGAAATACCGGGCCTTGGCGATGCACTGCCCCGCTGCCTCTGCCATTCCCTCCGCTCCCATGGCCGTCATATAGACGCCGGCGCGCAAAGCGCACAGAGCCTGGTTAGAACAGATGTTGGAGCTGGCCTTCTCCCGACGGATATGCTGCTCCCTGGCCTGGAGGGTCAGCACAAAGGCGCGCTCTCCCCGGCTGTCCTTTGTCTCCCCCACAATGCGTCCCGGAAGCTTGCGCATCATATCGCTTTTCGCTGCCATAAATCCCAAGTACGGGCCCCCAAACGCCAGGGGCATACCCAACGGCTGGCCGTCCCCCACCGCAATATCCGCTCCGTATTCTCCCGGGGTCTTCAGGACGGCAAGGGCTATGGGATTGCAGCCCATAATAAATTTTGCCCCTGCCTTGTGAATGATGGCCTCCAGCTTCTCCCCTGCCTCCAGAAGTCCGTAATAGTTTGGCTGCTGGATGTAGACGCAGGCCGCCTGGCTGTCCTCCGCAAGCATACCCTCCAGGGCTTCCAAATCTGTCGTCCCATCCTTTTCCGGAACCATGACCACCGGTGCCCCGCTTCCAAAGCAGTAGGTCTTTATCACCTGAATCACCTGGGGATTCGCCGCTTCAGAGATATAGACCGTGCTGCGTTTTCTGTCTCTGCACATGGCCGCTGCCTCCGCGGCCGCTGTGGCCCCGTCATACACCGATGCGTTGGCCGCGTCCATCCCCGTGAGTTCGCAGATCATAGTCTGATATTCAAAAATGGTCTGGAGAATGCCCTGGCTGATTTCCGCTTGATAAGGCGTATAGGCCGTGACGAATTCCTCCTTGGAGGCCACGCTGTCCACAATGGCCGGTATGTAATGATTGTAGGCTCCCGCTCCGCGGAAAATATGACGGAATACCTTATTTTTTTCGGAAATTTCCTCCATCTTTTGGTAAACGCCCTGCTCCCCCATTCCGTCAGGCAGATTTAAGCCCGCGGTAAACCGCACCTCCTGCGGAATCTGGGAAAACATTTCATCAAAACTTCCAAAACCGATTTCCCGGAGCATTTCCTGCTGTTCGCTTTTTGTATTTGGAACATAGCTCCCCATGCCCTCACCTCCTGCTCTATTCATCCAGGTTTTTCACATACTCCTCATACTCTTCCGCGCTCATAAGCTCCGCCTGCCCGCTCACATCCTCCACCTCGGCAAACCAGGCTCCATAGGGATCCTGATTAATGGATTCCGGCGCGTCCAAAAGCGTCTCATTCACCTTGCTCACCCGGCCGCTGACTGGGCAATACACATCGGAAACCGCCTTCACGGACTCCACATCCGCAAATACCTCACCGGCCTGCACCTCATCCCCCTCCTGAGGCAGATTGACAAACACCAGGTCTCCCAGGGCATCCTGAGCATAGTCGCTTAAGCCCACCAAAGCCTTTCCATCTTCCTCAAATTTGACCCACTCGTGGGATTTTGTGTACTTTAACTCCTGCGGAAAATTCATTTTGCTTCCTCCTAATATTTTGATAGTTATTTGATACGGCTACTTTCTCTTATAAAACGGCAGGGGAACAACCTGAGCCTCCACCCGCCTGCCTCTCACATCCGCTTCGACTATGGTACCCGGCTCTTTGCAGGAAATGTCCAGCAGAGCCATGGCCACAGGATATCCCAGGTATGGGCAGTGGGTTCCCGAAGTTGTCATGCCCACCTGCTTTCCATCTTTATATACCGCCTGGTGCTCCCGTATAATTCCCCGGCCAGTGACCTTTAAACCCACGCGCTTTCTGGTCAGCGGGCCCTTTGCCTCCATAGCCTTCTTTCCTATAAAATCCTCCTTGTCCATCTTCACAAAGATTCCCAAGCCTGCCTCCTTGGGGGTGATGGTGTCATCCATCTCGTGGCCGTAAAGAGGCATGGCCGCTTCCAGGCGCAGAGTGTCCCGGGCTCCCAGACCGCAGGGGAGGAGTCCTTCTTCTTTTCCGGCTTCCATGAGCATCTCCCAGACTGCGGACGCATCCGCAGGCGCACAGTAGATCTCCACCCCATCCTCGCCGGTATAGCCGGTCTTGGAAATCATACAGGGAATGCTGCCGATGGTGCAGTGGAATTTGCAGGTGTAATATTTCTGCGGAATGTCCTCTTCCTTCACAAGCTTTCTTAAAACCTCCAGCGCTTTTGGCCCCTGCAGCGCCAGCTGTGCCACCTTGTCCGAAATATCCTCAAATACCACATCCCCGAACTGATGGGCCTTCATCCAGGCATAATCCTTATCCTTGTTAGCCGCATTCACCACAATAAAATAGGAATCGTCCTTCACCTTATAGACAATCAGATCGTCCACCACGCCTCCGTCCTCATTGCACATGGGACTGTAGCGCGCCTGCCCGTCCGCCATCACCGTGTAATCATTGGTGAGAAGCATGTTCAGATTCTTCAGGGCATCCGGCCCCTTGCAGAGAATCTCGCCCATATGGGATACGTCAAACAGCCCGCAGGCTGTCCGAACCGCCATGTGCTCCTTCACCACCCCAGCCTCGTACTGTACGGGCAGAAGATATCCGGCAAAGGGAACGATCTTGCCTTTGTACTTCTGGTGTGTTTCGTAGAGCGGTGTTCTGCGCTCTGCCGTCTCAGACATATAATTCCCTCCTTCATGTTGTATATTGTATAATAAGAAAAGCGCATGGGCATACGAATTGTGTCCATGCGCTCTGTCTTTGTACCTGAAAGATTTAGCTTCGTCGGTGCATCTTTGCTTTCCAGAGTCTCGTCCGGTATCCGGTCCTTTTGCCTGAGAGTTCTCCGCTTCCCCTTCGGCGCCGGGCGTCTGTCCGCCCAGTCTCTCCCGAATCCATCATCCGAATTTGTTAAATTTTCAGCAAACATTTAATATTTTTATTTTATTTCTGGTTTCATACTACCATAGCTTCGATTTTCAGTCAACATTCTGTTGCGAATATTTTATATATTCTTAAGAAAAAATACTAGTAATAAACGATAAAGTAGTATATAATGGGCTGGAGTTATTTTCGGGACTTTGTTTTAGGAAAGAAGGTGACACCTTGCACAAATTTATGCGGACCATCGGATTCAGCATGTATCAGAAAAAACAGGATATCGACCGGCTTCTTCGCCGTCTTGCCAAAGAAAAAGCAGCCGCCGCATGTCTGGACGAAAAGGACGGCTCGCGCCTCTGTGAAATCCGCGCAGAAGTGGCTCCCGGCATGGGGGTAGTCCTTGTGGGACATGTAAGCCCCAGGGGAACATTTTCCAGAGAATACTATTTTCCCTATGTTCTGGGCGGTGATACAAGCTCCCAAGCAGAGTGCTCCATCCAACGGCATACGGAACGCGAAACCTATGCGGGTCTGCTTGACGAGTATCGGGTGGGTATCTCCCTCATCTTTTATATAGAGAATTCTATGGAATACCGTCTTCGCAGACAGAACAGACTTCCGCTGACGCCAAAAGGCGCCTGCCTCACCGGTTTGGCTGTTCAGGGAAAAATTCTCCTTCCCGTCCAGAAGACTCCCAAGCAGTTGGAAGCTTCCCGTTTGGCCGCAACCAAGAGGGGCAGCCTCTTAGAAGCCGCCAAGCACGGGGACGAGGACGCCATTGAAACATTGACCATCGAGGATATCGATGCCTATACTATGGTGTCCCGGCGTATTCTCCATGAGGATATGTATTCCATCATAGAAACCTGCTTCATGCCCTGCGGAATTGAATGCGACCAATACTCCGTCATCGGCAATATCCTGGATATAGAGATCAAACAAAACCGCATCACCGAGGAGGAAGTCTACTGTCTGCGGCTTGACTGCAACGATGTTGTTTTTACCGTAGCCATCAACAAGAAGGATCTTCTGGGAGAGCCCAAGGTGGGGCGCCGGTTTAAAGGACAAATCTGGATGCAGGGGACTCTTCAATTTGATGCTTGATTTTTTCAGAAATATAGAGTATGATATAAGGCGGACCGCAGACAGTGCGGGCCGCTTTTATTTACTTTTTAATATGTTTCCGTAGCTCAGCAGGATAGAGCGACCGCCTCCTAAGCGGTAGGTCGGGTGTTCGAATCACCTCGGGAACGCTTTTTGGGACGCCGGAACCCTTGATTTTTAAGGATTCCGGCGTTTTTTAGAAGTTCTTCTGTATCTTCTGGCGCAATTTCAGCTATCTGCTGGTTTCCGGCTCCATTAAGGAAATTATCCATCTTCTCTGCCATCTTTTCCCGATTACCGGAAAAGAATGATCTCCATTTTCGGGAGGTTCAGATTTTTCTTGCTGATTCTGTCGATAGCCTGAAAAATATGAAAAGTGCCGGTTTGTGCCTTTTTTATGGGTTAACGTATTGATTTTTCAAGGTTCATCACACCAAACGGTGTGGGAAGTTTGAGTTATAATTGTAAAACTGTATTTATGGGAATAATAAAAGAAAGCGGGAAATTACTTTATTTTTCCTGCAATACTCTTGAAACAGTAAGAGTAATGCAGTAAAATTAAAGAAAAGGAGGGAACAGATTTGCTTGAATATTATGAAAAACTATTACAATTAAAGTGCTTCTCCTTTCACGATGCAGTTAGGATATTTGGGGACAGACAGAAAACCGGAAATATTTTATATGCATTAAAGAAAAAAGGTCTATTGCAATCAATTCGGCGGAATTACTATGTTGTTATTAGCCTTGAAACAAAGGGGCCGGTGGCTTCTCCTTTTGAAATTGCTTCCGCTATAACGGAAGATAGTTATATTTCACATCATTCTGCTCTGGAATTTTATGGGCTTACAAATCAGGTTTTTTCGGATGTTTTTGTTTCTACAGAACATCCCTTCCGTGAGTTTGGATTTGATGGCCGTTGGTATCACTGTATCGAAAATCCAAGAAAATTTGGTATTGTATTGCAAAAGACCATCAGGGTAACTGATTTGGAGCGGACGGTACTCGACAGCATAAAGGACTTTGACAAGATAGGGGGCTTTGAAGAGTTACTGCGCTGCTTGGAAATGGTGACAGTAATCAACGAAGATACGTTGATCAAATATCTTAAAAATTACCATAATCAATTCCTTACGCAGAAAGCAGGCTATCTTTTAAGTTTTTTTTCACGTTTAAAACTGTCGGATACCTTTTTTTCCTATTGTAAAGAAAACAAAGGAAATAGTTCCCGATATTTATACCATGACTTAATGGAGGAGAAAAATATATTTGTAAAAGAATGGAATTTATGTGTTCCGGAGAATATTCTGCAGTTGATAAATTAAGGAGGAGAAAGATTTGTTTAACTATACGAAAGCAGAACTGGCTGAGATGGCAGCCAGACAAAATTTTATTCGGGACACGCTTGAGAAGGTCATTCGTCTAAGTGAAGTTTTGGATTATATTAACAGTAATTCAATCATGAAAAAACGTCTGGTTCTTAAAGGGGGAACTGCGATTAACCTGATTGTTTTTCGCCTGCCAAGATTATCCCTTGATATTGATTTGGACTATTGCTCAGAAGAAAGCCGGGATGAGATGCTGATTCAGCGGAAACAAATATCGGAAGAACTGAATGTTTATATGCAAACACAGGAATATGCGTTGAGTCCACAGAGCAAAAGCCGTCATAGTTTAGATTCCTTTGTGTTTACTTATATAAATTCGGGAGGCATGAGAGATAACATTAAAATAGAAATAAACTATTCTCTGAGAAATCATTTGTTTGAACCGGAAGAGAAGCCAATATTGGCAGATGTAATTCATACTAATAATACAATTACTGTTCTTCAACCAGTAGAGCTTTTTGCAGCAAAAATCAATGCACTGCTTAGCCGGGCCGCTGCCAGAGACCTTTATGATACATATAATATGATTCGCTTAGAACTGTTTCAAAAAGAAGATTTTGAATTGCTGAGAAAATCAATCGTATTTTATACAGCAATATCTCAAGAAGAAATTCCCGAAAAATATAACGTGAATACGATTGACCGGATTAGTATTAGAAAAATAAGGAGTGATTTGCTTCCCGTTATCCAAAAAGGTGAATTTGTTGATCTTGAAAAAATAAAAAGTAATGTAAAGGATTTTTTAACGGGGTTGATGGTTCTTACTTCAGAGGAAGAAGAATTCCTTAAACAATTTAAGGAAAAGAGGTATAGACCCGAATTGCTTTTTGATGATGAGCGGATTATAAAACGAATTGAAAAGCATCCCATGGCATTATGGAAAATATGCAGACAGTAATGGCAATATGCGCCTCCATATTCTGTTCATTATATCGTATTATCCCCATATCTTGACAAATATTTTGTATAACTTTACAATAAAATCAACAATCTTGAACGGAGGTATTTGCTATGCTGCATGAGGTGAATTTTCAGTCCTTTAATGAACGCGATACGGTATACGGATGGATCTATGTCCCCGCGGCTCCCCCTAAGGGCATCGTCCAGCTAATTCATGGGTTCGGGGAGCATTCAAGAAGATATCTGCATATGATTGTGAAGTTTATGGATGCGGGCTATATTGTCGCCGCGGACGACCACGTAGGGCACGGAAAAACCGCCATTGAGAACGGAACGTGGGGCGACTGGGGTGATAAGGGCTGCCACACGATGATGGAGGATGAGCATACGCTCACCGCGCTTGTAAAGGAAAAATATCCGGGACTTCCCTACTTCCTATTCGGTCACAGTATGGGTTCCATGATTGCAAGGGATTATGCGGCCAAGTACGGAAGCGAGCTTTCCGGAATTACAATCTGCGGTACATGCGGCGTGTTCCGGGGAGCCGCAGAAACCGCCGCCAAGCTTTCCCAGGTCATCGCCCAGGGAAAAGGGGAGGAATCAGATCCCTCCTTTTCGGCGGAGCTCCTTGGATGGATGTGCGAATACTGCGGGGATACTTCGATTGGAAATGAATGGATCTGCTCGGACCCCTATGTACAGCGGGACCATGCGGATGATCCCTTCGACGCATTTACAAAGCCCACAAGCAACCGGTCCATGTATGATTTTACCCAGATGATGGAAGTGATCAACGGCACAGAATGGGCGCAGAAGGTTCCTATCTCCCTTCCCATTTATAATATAGCGGGTGACCTGGACCCTGTGGGAGAATACGGAGAGGGGGTCTATGCTGTGACAAACTGGCTCCGGGCGACCGGGCACAATGTAAAAACAAAATTGTATTCCGGTTACCGTCACGAGATACACAACTACAATGACATTAAAGATGCGGTGGAGGCGGGCATTATCGCGTTTATGGATGAAAATCTGTAGGGCATGCGGCTCTCCATACGCCCTGGTTTCCCGCCGGTAACCAGGGCACAAAATTGTGCTTACTTTACATTTCCCTTCCCTGCCGCTATGATATGATTGTACACTGATGGGAATATCTGTTCAGACAACACGGAAGGGAGAGCAGAACCATGACACATGAAGAACAGCGGATTTATCTGATCCGGGAGCTCCTGACAGAAAATCCGGAATATAAACATATAGCGATTCCAGCGGAGGAACAGCGCCAGAAAGATCTGCTGCGCGGCCTAATGAACGTGCGCATGCCAAGGCCCATCAGCCGGGATTTTCTGTGCATACAGGATGAATATCTGCAGGCAGAACGGGATGCGCGGGGCGTTGTGGACAGCGCCGCGCTTCCCTCCGTTCCTGGCAATTCCCGCCTCGTCTTGTGGCAGGGGGACATCACGACATTGAAAGCCGATGCCATTGTAAACGCCGCCAACAGCGCGCTCCTCGGCTGTTTTCACCCGCTCCACAGCTGTATTGACAACATCATACACTCCCGGAGCGGCATCCAGCTTAGGCTCTTCTGCAATGACCTGATGCAGGCTCAGGGGCATGAAGAGCCCGCAGGCAGCGCCAAAATTACGCCGGCCTTCAATCTGCCCTGCAAATATGTCCTGCACACCGTAGGTCCGATCATTTACGGCACGGTCACAGGCCGGGACTGCGAAGAGCTGGCCTCCTGCTACCGCTCCTGCCTGGATCTGGCTGCTGCGCACAGCCTCAGAAGCGTGGCCTTCTGCTGCATCTCCACGGGGGAATTCCATTTCCCCCGCCGCGACGCGGCGGAAATTGCCGCAGAAACGGTGCAGAAGGTTTTAAACCAGCGGACAACTTCTGTGGAAAGGGTGATCTTCAATGTCTTTCAGGATGCCGACGCGGAGCTCTACCGCCGTCTCCTCCGCTCCGATTGAACGGCTGCGCGAGGCCCTGAATACCGCAGACGCGGTGGTCATCGGGGCCGGCGCCGGCCTGTCCGCCTCTGCCGGCCTGACCTACTCCGGGGAGCGGTTTGAACGACTGTTCGGCGATTTCCAGGCCAAATACGGCATCCGCGACATGTATTCCGGCGGATTCTATCCCTTTGAAACCCTGGAAGAATACTGGGCCTGGTGGAGCCGGCAGATTATGGCAAACCGCTACGAAAAGGCGCCCAGACCGGTGTATGACTGGCTGCTTGACCTGGTGCGGGACAAGGACTATTTCGTCATCACCACCAATGTGGATCACCAGTTCCAGCTGGCGGGCTTCGACAAGGAACGGCTGTTCTATACTCAGGGCGACTACGGCCTGTGGCAGTGCTCCAAGCCCTGTCACCAGGCGACTTATGACAACGAGAGCACTGTCCGCAGGATGGCGTCGGAGCAGCGGGACATGAAAATTCCGGCGGCCCTGATTCCCCGCTGCCCCAGGTGCGGCCGGCCCATGGTCATGAACCTCCGGTGCGACGACGCCTTCGTCCAGGATGCGGACTGGTATGCCGCCGCCCGCCGGTACGAAGACTTCCTGCCGCGCCGCTAGGGCCGGCGTGTTCTGTTCCTGGAGCTCGGCGTCGGCGGCAACACGCCGGTTATTATCAAGTATCCGTTCTGGAACATGACGCTGCAAAACCGCAGGGCCGTTTATATCAGCGTCAACCAGGAGAGGGCCCTCGTTCCCCGGGCAATCCAGGCCCGGTCGGCCGCCATAGCCGCCGATATCGGCTCTGTTCTTCATGACCTGCTTTTCGGCGCCGGTGCAGGCATATTCTAGGAAACCGTCCGGCCACCCCGCGCATCCGGTCCGTGCAGTATTGAGCGCCGTGCAGATAAGTTATCCACTCCGTCGGTAAAGCGGAGCGAAATGGAGCGGCCTT
>CALWBS010000114.1 GCA_944376135.1 uncultured Enterocloster sp. | reverse complement strand
GAGAGATACACAGTTGATTATTGTGCGGGGGGCCGGGGATATTGCCACGGGAACGATCTATAAGCTGAGACGATGCGGGTATCCGGTGCTGGCATTGGAGACAGGTTATCCCACGGCAATTCGGCGCCAGGTGGCATTTTCAGAGGCGGTTTACGAGGGAAAAAGCCAGGTGGAAGGGATGGACTGCCTGCGGATTTCCCGTTTTGAGGAAGCCAGCGGGGTATGGGAACAGGGGGCAGTGCCCCTTTTGGTGGATCCGGACTGCCGTGTCTTGGAGAAAGTGCGTCCCTGGGCCCTGGTGGATGGGATCCTCGCAAAGAAAAATCTGGGAACCAGCCGGCAGATGGCGGATAAGACAATCGCTCTGGGGCCGGGGTTTGCGGCCGGTCAGGATGTGGATCTGGTGATTGAGACACAGCGGGGGCACAATTTGGGCCGAATCATCGGGAATGGATGCGCCAGCGCCAACACGGGGACTCCGGGAATTATCGCAGGATACGGGAAAGAGCGGGTAATCCATTCACCGGCCACGGGAATTTTGCTGGGAAGAGCGCAGATAGGGTATCGTGTGGAAAAGGGAGATGCCATCGCGGTGATTGTAACCGGTCAGGGAGAGGTGCCGGTGGAGGCCAGCCTGACAGGCATCCTTCGGGGACTCATCAAGGAAGGGATTCCAGTGACAAAGGGCTTAAAGATCGCAGACATTGATCCCCGGGAAAAGGAATTTGAAAATTGTTTTACTATCTCGGACAAGGCGCGCTGCATTGCCGGATCCGTGCTGGAGGGGCTTCTGTATCTGGAGGCAAAAGAAAACCGGAGATAGAAAAGAAACCCCGCCAGCCGTATGGCGTTTAGCAGGTGCAGCCCTCACAGCGGCAGGCCAAAATTTCTGTCAGAGCAGAGCCGCTGCTGGTGTGGCAGCGCACAATTTCGGTCTGGGACGCATCCACCTCATCCAGAGCACATCTAATCATTTTGTGGGAGACCGTGTTGGTGAAAAGAACCAGCAGATCCGGACGGCCAATCTGCTTATCCAGGCACGCGCTCATCTGGGTAAAAACCTTGGCCTTGCACTTGTAATTCTTACAGATTTTTTTATATTGGCTCACCATGCGGTCGTGGCCGCCTATAATAACAACGCTCATGAGAATCCTCCTTTGCAGATGCAAGGTGTACGCAAAAGTTAGCTAAAACTAACCATGGATTAATCATAGCGTATAACTGGGAAAATGTCCAGATATGCAGTTGATAATTTTTATCAAAAACAAAAAAATTTAGATACACTAAAATATTTTGCATTATTGTATAAGAAATTAATAAACGGGGTGGAAAAGCTTGGAGAGATTGTGTATGGAAATTTTGGTGTGACTGCTCTATAATAGGGGCCGTGTTCAACAGGGTCTTTCCCCCACGGGATGAGGGAAGAAAGGAAGGGTAGAGGAAATGGAAATCATAGCATCCATTCTGGTGTTTGGAATTTTGGGATATGATTTATATCGCGTAATAAAGGAAAATGCCAGACAATAATTCAGAAAGTAGTTTTTATTCCCCGTGTGCCGGCCCGGAACGATGGTTTCCGGGTCTTTTTTTATGCCGCCAGCGTGCAAAAAGCGTCCCCAAGATACCGCGAAGTGGGGTGCGCAGATGGCAGAAATGAATTTTCAAACACACTCTATGCGAAACCGCCCGCGTTCTGCTATAATCATCCGTATGGAGGAAGAGAGCATGAATACAGTAAGAATTGCAGTTATTGGGGTTGGCACGATGGGGAAGAAATATGCGAAAATGATTGCGGACGGGGAAATCGCCCATATGCGCCTCGCCGCGGTCTGCTGCAGAAGCCAAGAGAATACCCAATGGGTGAAGCAGGAGCTGGGGGAACAGGTGCCGGTATTTCCTGATGCGGAGAGCCTATATGAGAGGGGGGAACTGTTTGACGCCAGCCTGATTGTCACGCCGCACAAGCTCCATCCGCAGATGATTGAGCAGGCAATGCGGGATGGAAAGCACGTATTTTGTGATAAACCGGTAGGGATTTCTATGAAACAGTGCGAGGGCCTGGCTGAGCTGGCCGGCAAAAGAAAGGTGAAATTTGCCGTGATGTTCCACCAGCGCATGTACGCAAAATATGTACGGCTCAAGGAGATTCTGGACAGCGGAAAAATGGGAGCGGTTCGCCGTATTATGATGGAAAATTCAAGATATTACAGGACAGAGCATTACCACAAATCCGGAAGCTGGAGAAGCAGCTGGACCGGGGAAGGAGGCGGAGCGCTGATTAATCAGGGGCAGCATCTCTTAGACATTTGGCAGTGGCTTTTTGGCATGCCGGAACGTGTTTTAGCGTTTATCCCTTACGGAAAGTATAATGATTTTGCGGTGGATGATGAGGCGACGGTTTTCATGAGTTATCCGGGGAAGGAAACCGCGGTTTTCTTTTTGACCACCGGCGAGGGAACATGGACAGAACGCCTGGAGATCGCGGGTTCAAAGGGCTCCCTGTTATTAGAGGGCTCCCGGCTGACAATACGCACTTATAACAGGGATTTGCGGGAGTATGGGAAAAATGCCGGCTGCAATTCCAGGGAGGAATTAAAGGAATCTGTCAGCGTGGAGGAATTCCCGGAAACAGGGGAGCCTTACAGAGAAATGCTGGAGGATTTTGCAGAGGCTGTCCTGGAGGACCGTCCGGTGCGGGTAGATGGTCTGGAAGGCCTCCGCGCCCTGGAACTGACAAACGCTGCCTATCTGTCTGCCTGGCTGGGGCAGAGCGTTCGCCTTCCGGTCGATGAGGAGCTGTATGAAAAAGAACTGCAGAAGCGGATTCAGGAGGAAAGAGCGTGAAGAAAGTAGCGTTTATCCGAAGCCGGCATATCATCGTGCGCGGGCAGGACGGAGAGCTCTCGGATCAAGTGCTTTACCGGCTGGATGACAGGCATTATCCGCGGACCAAGATTTTGCTGCCGGGGCTCGAACCCAGGACGCCTATATGTGGCTGGTTCTGCAGGAGGCGGTTCAGAAGCCCGGAAGGCGGATGCGCGCACGGGAAATGCCGTGGAACGCGGGATAGGCATTATTTACAACCCCTTAAAAATGAACTATAATAAACTCCATATGGAGGGATAAAAAGATGAAAGCCTTCTATTTTAGTAAGAATTCAGGCTGGACTCAGGCCGCAACACTCCGGGAAGCTCTTTCTCACGCGCATTGCGCGGGACTCAGTCCGGAAGACATCCCTTTTGTGCCTCGTCCGAAGGGATCCCCCTTCGTCCTCTGCCTGGCCGGAGCCGGCGGCAAGACCTCCTATTTGAAGCAGCTGGCCTGGGAGGGGAAGGCGGCGGGATTGGGCCCGGCGGTCATTACCACCACCCATATATACCGCCCGTCATCCTCTGCGGCCCTGGACTGCGGCCCGGAGGCTGTGGAGCAGATGATTCAGGAGCGGAAAATGGCAGTGGCAGGCCATCTGGAGGAGAGCGGAAAAATTTCCTTCATGGGCTGGGAGTGGTACGAGGGATTGTGCGCCCGCGCCAGCCTGATATTGGCGGAGGCGGATGGTTCCCGCCGGCTTCCCATAAAGATGCCGGGGCCGGGAGAGCCGGTGATTCCGCCCAATACCTCCCTCATCTTATGCATTTTGGGGCTGTCCGCCCTGGGAAAGCCTCTGGAGGAGGTGTGCTTTCGCCTGGAGAGGGCCCGGGCATGTTTGAAAATGCACGCTCACTTGAGGGAGACGGCGGACGAGGCGGTTTTGGAGTGCTTGATGGCCTATGGATATCTGGCCCCCCTGCGCGCGGCATGGCCCCGGGCCAAGGTGCTGCCGGTCTTTCACCAGGCCGATGATGAGGAGGCCCGGACGGCAGGAATCCGTATGTTGGAACACATGGGAGAATGGGAGGGCCTTGTTTCCGGCGGTTTTTTGGAGGAGCCGTCCGCGGCGCTTTTTTAATGCGCTGTTTAAAAAACGCGTATCTACAGGGTGGTTTTATGCACTGCTTCGGAGAAACTTGCGGAGGAAGAGCCGATGAATTTGGCGATGATTTACATGGCGTCGGGTTTTGCCAGCCGGTTCGGCGAAAATAAGCTTTTGTTTCCTTTTTGCGGAAAGCCTCTGTACTGCCATGGGCTGGAGCATCTGCGGGAGGCGGCGGGGCTTTTGGCGGATGGAGAGGAGAACCGGCCCTTCCTGGCTGTGGTCAGCCAATACCAGGAGATCCTGGATGCAGCCGGAGGGCAGGGGCTCTGTGCGGTTCCCAACCTTGAGAGCCGGGAGGGGATAACTGCATCTCTCAAGCTGGGAACCCGGGCGGCGGGGAAAAGGGACGCCTACCTTTATTTTGTGGCGGATCAGCCTTTTATGCGGGCGGAAACCATCTGCGCCTTTGTCCGGGGATTTGCGGAGAGCGGGAAGGGAATCGGCTGCGTATCCTGCGGGAAGACCCGGGGAAACCCAGTGATATTTTCCGGAAAATACCGGGAGAACCTCCTGTCTCTAAGCGGGGACAGAGGAGGACGGCAGATCATGGAAGCATTTCCGGAGGACGTGTGGCTGATGGAGACGGACAGGGAGGAGTTGTTGGATATTGACCGGCGGGAGGACATGTATGGAAAAGCAGAAAAATGATTTTTCACAGGGGAGTGTGGTGGCAAACATTCTCCGGCTGGCCCTGCCCATGACGCTGGCCCAGCTGATCAATGTGCTCTACAACATCGTGGACCGGATTTATATCGGCATGATACCGGAGAACGCTACGCTTTCCCTTACAGGATTGGGGCTGTGTCTGCCTATTATCTCCATGGTGACAGCTTTTGCCAATCTGTTTGGGATGGGAGGCGCGCCTCTGTGCTCAATTGAGCGGGGGAAGGGAAATATTAGGGAAGCGGAAGCTATCATGGGAAATTCCTTTGTTCTCATGGTGATTACCGGAATTCTGCTCACAGGATTGGGGCTGGCGTTTAAGCGGCCTATGCTCTATCTTTTCGGCGCCAGCGATGCGACGATTGAATATGCGGACGCGTACATAACCATCTACCTTTTGGGAAATATTTTTGTCATGACAGGACTTGGGATGAACAGCTTTATCAACTCCCAGGGATTTGGCACCATCGGGATGATGACGGTTCTTCTGGGAGCTGTAGCCAATATTATTTTGGATCCCATCTTTATTTTCGTGTTTCACATGGGGGTCAGGGGCGCGGCTCTGGCAACGATTCTCTCTCAATTTCTGTCGGCTGCCTGGATTCTTGTGTTTCTCACGGGAAAGAAGGCGCTTCTGCATCTGAAGCCATCGGCTATGCGTCTGACGAAAAAGAGGGTGATGGATATCACCGGTTTGGGAATGTCGGGATTTACCATGTCTATCACCAACAGTACGGTGCAGATCATGTACAATGCTATGCTTCAGCGGTACGGCGGCGATCTGTATGTGGGAATCATGACGGTGATCAATTCCGTACGCGAGGTGGTCACTATGCCTGTAAATGGGGTGACCCAGAGCGCTCAGCCGATTTTGGGGTATAATTACGGGGCCAAAGAGTATGGGCGGGTGAGAACCGGGATCGTATTTATGTCCATAGTGAGCATCCTCTATACGGTGCTTATCTGGGGAATTGTTCATGGCTTTCCTGAATTTTTTATCCGCATGTTCAACCGGGAGGGAGATCTGGTGGAAGCTGGAATTCCCGCCATGCGGATATATTTCTTCGGCTTCTTTATGATGTCCCTGCAGTTTGCAGGACAGGCAGTATTTGTGGGGCTGGGAAAAGCCAAACGGGCGGTATTTTTTTCCATTTTTAGAAAAATTGTCATTGTGACTCCGCTGATTATCGCCCTGCCTGTGGTGTTTGGGCTGGGAACCGCCGGGATTCTCATGGCAGAGCCGATTTCCAACTTTATCGGCGGAGCGGCCTGCTTTGGAACCATGCTCATTACAGTGTGGCCGGAGCTTAAAAAAGGAGAAAAAAACCAGGCGGCAGGCGGCGAATGAAACTGCCTTAAGAGGCCGATACTATCTCTGACACGGATCGCTGGTGTGCCAGTACACTGGGGCCGTTAAAGGGTCTGGAGCGTATCCGGATGCGGATGCCGTTTCACCCTACAATGTGAGATAGGAGGCAGATGAAATGACGAAGCTGGAATGTAGTGTGAGCAACTGTGTGCATAATTCGGATCGGTGCTGCTGCAAGAGCTCTATCCTGGTAGACGGACACAGGGCGGCCGCAGCGGAGGATACCTGCTGCGCAAGCTTTGATGAGAACAAGGGAGGCCTGTTTACCAACCTGTTTAAGACGCCGGAAACCCGTCTGGAGGTCAGCTGCGACGCTCAGAAATGCGTGTATAACGAGGACTGCCGCTGTGTGGCAGATAAGATCTCCATCAACGGGGATGGAGCAGTGCAGTGCGGGGAGACGCGGTGCAGCACGTTTAAGGCGCAGTAACGGGAAGGGTAGATTGCTGCCCCCAGTTCAGGACAGAGAATCCTGAGCTGGGGGCAGTTTTTGTTTGAAAAAAGAATAACTTTGGTTAATGGCAAGAAAATTGTAATTATTTCTAAAAAACTATTGCATTTTTGGGAATTGTTGGATAAAATAAATATAAAGAGTCATTGGCAGAGGAGAATGAGAGATGCAAAATGGCACCCTTGAGGTGCTGTTTTGCATCTTTTTATTTCCGCCAGATGCGGAAAGACTCAGTGCGGCCGCCAGCCGTTATTTTTGCAAATGGGGGAGGTGGATTGAAACGCAAGCGGTTCTTGCCCAAAGCAGGGAGGAATGAGAAAATGCGGCCAGATACGGCGGCATATTGCGGGAAAAGCAATGTGCTAGAAAGAGGGCAGAGGATGCAGCGGTTTCCGAGAATGCTCATGAATTAAATTAGGAGGAAGTGTGAACATGGAAAAGGTGAAAAAAAGAGCGCAGGTGTGGCTGTGTATTGCAGTTGTTATGATGCTTTTAAGCGGCGCTGTCGTCCATTTTGTGCAGACGGATGGGGGAAAGGTTGCGGTCAGCGAACTTTATTTTGAAACAGACGAGGGATATACGATGTGCGCGAATCTGTATGTCCCGGAGGGGACGAGCGCGGAGAATAAAGCGCCTGCCATAGTAGCGAGCCACGGAGCTTATAACAATAAAGAGATGCAGGATGTAAACTTTGTTGAACTGTCCAGAAGAGGCTATGTCGTCCTGGCGATTGACCAGCCTGGACATGGCAATACGGATTTTGTTTCCAATACAAATGGCGTATATCAGGGAGTGCTTGCGGTTTCGAGACTTCCCTATGTGGATGTATCCCGCATAGGCGTAACAGGGCATTCGATGGGAGGCATGTCCTGCAACAATGCGGTTGTCCAGGATAATGCCGCAGATACGCAGCTGATCGCGGCGGTAGTGCTTAACAGCGCGGATGCCACATATGTGAATACGACGGATACATCTTTATCAGATGACGCATCGGGTGAATTTGCAAATATTTATGGAAGCCGTGACGTCGCCATTATCTCTTGTGTGTATGACGAATTCTTCCACAAATCAACGGACGAAGCGGGAAATACGCTGAGCTCTCCTTATTTTATGGAAAGCGCAAATGCACAGTCTTTCCTGCATTTCGGGATAGATCCTGCCGGGCAGGAGACACGCGCAGCCGATACTATCTATACGCAGGAAGTTGACGGGGAGGAGTGCATGCGGGCAATTTACAGGCCGGCGATTATCCATCCTTGGTCCCATTTCAGCGCGCGGTCTGCTTCTTTTACAATTGAATTTTTCGAAGAAGCGCTCGGTGCTCCGAATCCTATCGATTCTCACAGCCAGGTTTGGCAGTGGAAGGAAGCGTTTAACTTTATTGGATTGATTGGTCTGGCGGTATTTATTGTGAATTTTGCGATCCTCATGCTGTTTACGCCAGCCTTTTCTTCCCTTCGGGCGGATGAAGAGGCGAAGCCGGCTCCGCTTGATAAAGAAGGCGCAGCGTGGTACTGGATCAGCATGATAATTGCCTCTGTTTTTGCAATGGTGACATATCTGCCGATTGTCACAGCGGGAAATGCCGCAGATGTGACAGCTCCCTCGCCGTACGGCGTAGGCCTTTGGGCAGCCGCATGCGGTATCTTTGCCATACTCAGCATGGCGGTCAGCTATTATGCGTATGGGAAGCGGAAGGGGATGAATCTTGCAGAGCGGGGAATAAAACTATCGCTGCACAATGGATGGAAGACCGTGCTGCTGGCAATCCTCGTTGTGTATGTAGCGTATGGATGCGTATTTTTTGTTAATTATTTCTTCGGATCCGATTTCCGCATTTGGACACTGGGAGTGAAAACCTTTAGAGCGGATAAAGTGTGGGTTTCTGCTTTTCCGTATCTGCCCCTGTTTTTAGTGTTCTATGTTGCTTCCAGCGTGTCTGTCAATGCGTTTAATTATAATACCATTGGAGGAAAGCGTGAATGGGTAAATAATCTGATCAATTCCCTGATGACGGCTTCCCCTGCTCTTATAATGGTAGTGATTCAGTACGGTACATACTTTACAGCCAAGCATATGATGTGGATGCAGTCATCCTTCTCAGGAGGAAATCCGCCGATGTATGTGCTGTGGCTTATCCAGACATCCTTTATTTTGTTTTTTGCCACATTTATGTCCCGCTTTATCTATAAGGTTTCGAAGAATCCCTATCTTCCGGGACTCATAAATGGAATGATGGTAACGCTTATAAATCTTACGAACACACGGTTTTTTTAGAATGGAGGGTACTGATGAAAAAATTGACTTTGAAAACAATGGATGGGTGCATGCGAATATTCGCTATATGCCTTTGCCTTGTGTTTGTTTTTAGTTTTGCGGCACGAATGATTTCGTCCGCTGGCGGCAGGATCAAGATAGCGAGAGTGGCGATTGATTCGCGGGGCGCTGTAATTGATGCGGATTTATATTATCCGGCAGGTACGGACGATACGGATCAGCTTCCGGCAGTCATCGTGGCCCATGGAGGCGGCGTAGAGAAAGGGGTTATGCGGGGGATCGCGGAAGAAATAGCCCGCCGCGGATTTGTGGTGCTCAATGCAAATGCCTATGGAGTCGCGATGAGCGAGCAGCCTGTAAATGATGACGGAGGACAGGGCGCCGCTGGATTTGACAACCAGAAGACACCGAGCGGAGTATACGACTGTCTTACGTTTTTGCGGACGCTCAAATTCGTAGATCAAAGCCGTATCGGACTGGCGGGCCATTCGATGGGATCGCGCCGGACCGCATACGCATGTATGATAGACTGCGGATATCTCACATTAAATGACCGGCTCATCAATATTCTCTGTGATGTTTTTGGACAGACTTTTACAGAGGAGGAAATCCAGAAGGATGCAGATACGCTTGCCGCTGAGAGGCTGAATGCGGATCAGCTGGAATATTACCGCGCGCTCAGCGAAGAGGCCAAGGAGAACTATAACACACGCGTTAAGTCGCTTTTCCTTTTGGGAAGCAACGCAAACCTTATTGGTATGCTGAACACGGTCTCCGTCGGGGGATATGAGGTTAAAAGGAACTGCCAGGTTAATATCGGGATAGCAGACGGCATTTGGGATTACAGTTATCGCGATTATAATACGCTTGATACGACGAAGGAGTCCTGGCATACAGGGACAGAGGATGTTCAGCCGGAGACATGGTACTGCATCGATGATGTAAATAACTCCTATGAAATTATAGGCGCAATGGATGGTTTTTCAGCGGTTGGCAATGCGGCATTCCAGCAGGCGGTGGAAAACCGCACGCTCAGAAGCTTCCAGCTGAATAAGGAAACGCATTCAAAGAACTTTTTCTCCAATGAAGCGGCCCGTGACGCGGTGAATTACTTTGAACAGACGCTTTTCTATAACAATGGGGAGCTGGGAGATCCATCGGCGTCTCCTGTGGATGCAGAGAACACAATATTTATGGTTAGAGAAGGATTTAATTTCCTTGCGATGCTTGCTATGGTCTGCATGCTGTTCCCTCTTGCGGGAATGCTGCTTAACAGCAGATTTTTCAAACCCTGCGTGGCCGCATCTTCCCGGACCGATGTTCCCTTTGACAGGAAAAAATATTGGCTGTTTGCAGCAATCGGTATCGTGCTCGAATTTTTGGCAATATACGCGGCGAACAAAGTATCGCCTCCGAGCCTTCCGGCAGTTAGCTTCCTGCCGTTCTTCCCGAGCTGGTGGCTGACGTTTATATTTATCGCTATTCTGGCGGTGGGTTCGGCGATTCTTTTATGCCTGTATCGTGCGCTGGATAAAGCGAATGCTAATTTTGGAGCGCTTCATTTTAAGATGAAGGCGGCCCATATAGGCAAGACCATACTGCTGGCAGTGCTTCTGCTTACAACGGCTTATTTGGTGCTTACGGTTGTCATTGATTTATTTAATGAAGATTTCCGCTTATGGATGGCAGTGTTTGGAGAGATGAAGATCGAATATTGGGGATCTGTTTGGAGATATGCGCTTTGTATGCTCCCATGCTTCCTTTTAATCGGCGCAAGCACAAATTATACAATTCGGACGGATACGGCCCAATGGAAGGATACCTTGATTACAGTGGTGGTTAATTCCCTTGGAGTTTATCTCTGCTGCCTTGTCAATTATCTGATGCTGGTGGGAACCGACGCGCTTTGGAGTTCTTTTATCTCTACATATGGCATGCTGGTGATTGTTCCTATTACGGTGTATATTACGAGGAAAATGTATCTCCTTACGAACAGCATCTGGCTCGGCGCCATGACCAATGCGTTTTTGGTTAGCTGGTCTATTTGCTCGGGCATGGGCTTAAACTGCAACATCTATAATGCGCAGACATGGTTCAGCAATTTCTTTAGTTTATAGGTCATTTTAGGGCAATCGCAAAGTCATAATTAGAAGAGAGAGTGGCGGAAAAGCAACATTTTTCTGCTGCTCTCTTATTTTTTTACTTGCATTATATTATATATTATGATAATACATAGGTATGAGATATCCA
>CALWBS010000113.1 GCA_944376135.1 uncultured Enterocloster sp. | reverse complement strand
CACAGACACGGTAAGGAAACAATAACTTCTGATGGAGAGGGAAGCCCTCCTTCAGTTATTCATTTAGACTTTGTAACTATTAACTTGTAGTCATTATTGACTACATCATTATTATACTAGGAGGAAGGGGTATGAAAACCATAAGACGGACAGCCGTTGGGGCACTATTGTTGGTGTTTTCGGCTGCAGTGCTTTTTCCGCTGTATGATATGCTGATTATGGCAACTTATCCTTCGGAAGAACTCTTCGGAACACTGAAGCTGGCCCCGGGCGATTACTTTTTCAACAATCTGCACACGGTAATGCAGAACAAGTTCTGGAAGTATCTGCTCAACAGCTTTATTATCTCCACCTCCGCGGCTCTGGGCGGCGCTTTTGTGAGTACCATGGCGGGCTATGCCTTTGCGAAGTACCAATTTAAGGGAAAGAACCTGCTTATGGGGATCGTGATGTCTACGCTTTTGATCCCTATGCAGATCGGCCTGGTAGGCTATATTATCGAGATGCGCTGGATGCATTTGAGCAATACGTTTCTGCCGCTGATTTTAAAATTTTTCCCTAATACCTTCGGCGTATTCTGGATGACTCAGAGCTTAAAAGACTCTGTCCCAAATGAGCTTCTGCTGGCTGCCCGGGTAGACGGGGGATCGGAGGCAACCATCTTTGTGAAGGTAGTGCTTCCACTGATTAAGCCGGCGTTTATCACCATATTTCTGCTTACCTTTTTAAATTCCTGGAACGGCTACCTGCTCCCCTTAGTGACGGTGAGCAATCAGGAACTGTTCCCTGTTCCTTTGGCAATTTCCATGTTCCGGGGCGAATATCTGGTGGACTATGCAGCAAAGATCACAGCGACTATGATGGGCGTAATTCCTATCCTGATTGGCTACAGCATTTTATCCCGGTATTTTGTCAGCGGCATTACATCGGGAAGTGTGAAAGAATAGAGGAGGTATATTATGGAGAAATCACCAGTTTTTACTTATTTGCAAAAGGGAAACCTTGAAAAAGATCTGTGGAGAGAAGGGGCGTTCCGCGCCCTGTCCATGGACGGCCGGGAAGGCCTGCTGGCGGATAGCATCTACAGCAGGCTCATTATCCGGAATCATACGGTCAACGAGACGCGGGGGAGCCTTACCTTCTGGATGTTTCCCATGGAGGACATGGGATCGGAGGCGTGTCCGATCCATATGCCGCAGTTTGAGGATAATATTCAGAACTATATGCTTTTGACGGACGATCCCATTGAGTACAATGAGGCCGAGGAGGCCGCCTTTGCACTGATGTACCGGTTTAACTGGAATGACCAGCTTTTTGCAAAGTTTTATAAAGGAAAAATCGGACGGGGCGCCCTGTACCCCCAGCATGCCATCACTGTTGGCGGCCAGCTTGCGCTGGAAAAGCACAATTGGTATCAGGTAGGGGTGTCCTGGAATAGGGAGGAAGGAGACTACAGGATTTATATCAATGGAATTCAGATTGCCCGTTCCACTCTCTTCCTTGATAAGATTCAGACGCCCTGCGGGAAGTATTTGTATATGGGAAGTCCCTCCTTTGCATTTTCCCAGCTTTCCTTTTATGATACATGTTTTGCTCCGGAGGACTTTGCAGAGGCGTTTGCAAAGGAAGCGGCGAAGGTAAATGAACCGCTGCAGCGAAAACTTTGCGCAATCCACACAGGGACGGGACTAAAGGATATGGATTGGCAGCCGGATGCGGACTGGGAGAAGAAGGTAGATCTTCCGCTGACAGAGGACAAGGATCTGGCGGCTTTTTACATTCAGGGATGTAAGGAGGCAGTGTCTGTGACGCCGGAGGGGATTCTTATCGAGACGCATATGCGGCGGACGCCGGAGGCCATTGTGGAGAAGCCTGACTCCTATGACCCAGATCAGGTATATCTGTGGTTAAAGGAGTGGCTGGACGGAGACCTGGCGATTGCATACGAGTTTATGCCCAAAAAGGAGAATGGGCTGAGCCTGGTGATGTTCCAGGCCTCCGGTATGCACCGGGAGGATTTCATGCGGGATTATCCTCTGCGTACCACCGGTTCCATGCGGATGGTTCATGGGGAGAATGTGCGCAATTACCACTGGGAATATTTCCGCGAGATGGACGATGTGCGCCATGATATAGATTCTAACATTCTTGTAAAAAATCCATGGGGATTTCCAATGGGATACCAGTGCCTCCCGGGCAGGCTTGCGCAGAATCAGTGGCATAAAATTCAGGTTGTGCAGGAGGGGAGCCGAATCAGGGGAAGCCTGGACGGGAAGGTAGTGTTTGATGTGACGGACCGGGCGGACAGCAACACAGGGCCGGTTCTCAACTGTGGGCATATGGCGATCCGCTGCATGTGGAAGACTCGGTTATGCATCCGCAACTTAACGGTATATAATCGGAAGACGCCGTATATGCTGCGGTAAAAAAGGAGGAGAGTATGACAGCAGATACCTTGTTTTCTAATGCCTACCAGGCATCAGTGGAAAAGATAATCCGCATAAGCGAAGAGATAGGTGTTTCTTTCCCACAGGTGGTGCCGGATGAAAGGGGCATCTATAATCAAGAGGATCCCGCCTACTGGACGGGAGGTTTCTGGGGCGGTCTTTTGTGGCTGGCGTACCGTGCCTGCGGGAAAAGGGAGCTTTTTGAGCTGGCCTGTGAGATTGAGCAGGCCCAAGATGCGGCTTTGGAGGAGTTTACGGGGCTTCACCACGATGTGGGCTTTATGTGGCTTCCCACAGCGGTGACCCACTATCGGGAGACAGGATGCGGGGCCTCCCGGGTTCGGGGCCTTAAGGCGGCCTCTATCCTTGCATCACGTTTTAATCTGGCAGGAAAATTCCTGCGGGCCTGGAACGAGGAGCAGAGGGAGGACAGTACAGGGCTTGCCATCATTGACTGTCTCATGAATCTTCCGCTTCTTTACTGGGCCTCAGAGGTGACGGGGGATCCTCGGTTCCGTCAGATTGCCGCTGCCCACACGGACACCGTGCAACGCACCTTTGTCCGGGAAGATTTTACAGTTCCCCATATTATGCGGTTTGACCCGGAGACAGGGAGCGCTTTGGGGGCTGTGCCCGGTCAGGGAAAGAGTGCGGATTCCGTGTGGTCCCGCGGGCAGGCGTGGGCCATCTACGGCTTTGCTACTGCCTTCCAGGAGACAGGGCGCATTGATTATGGCCGGACAGCCTGCGGCATGGCAAAGCGGTTTTTTGAGAATCTTCCGGAGGATAAAATTCCCCTGTGGGATTTCTGCGCAGAGGGGGAGGAGCGCTGTGCGAAAGACTCTTCTGCAGCCTGCATTGCGGCCAGCGGCATGCTCAAGCTGGCGCCGCTGCTGGCGGATAAGGAGGAGCGGGAGCAGATGGAAAGCTCTGCCAGGGAGCTGCTGGCAGCCCTTATAAGGGAATGCGCCTGCTTCAGCCCGGAAAGCCAGGGCATTATAAAAAATGGAACGGTGAATTTTACCACCCGCCGGTATGTGAACGTCCCGATTATTTATGGTGATTTTTATTTTCTGGAAGCCCTGGGAAGGCTGAAGAGGCTGCCGGGGATATTTTGATAAAGAGGTAAAAAAGGAATGAAAAAAACGGAAAACAAGCCGAATCTGCTGCTGATCATGACGGATGAAATGCGGGGGGACTGCCTGGGGATTGCCGGTCACCCCGATGTAAAAACTCCTTATCTGGACACGCTGGCTTCCCAGGGAATTTATTTTCCCAACGCCTATACCGCATGCCCAAGCTGCATCCCAGCCCGGGCAGAACTGCTTACCGGGCTCTCCCAGCGGCATACGGGGCGGGTGGGATATGAGGATGGCATTCCATGGGAATATGACAGAACCTTGCCAGGGGATCTGACGGACTGTGGATACCAGACTCAGTGTGTGGGAAAAATGCATGTGCATCCCCTGCGCAGCCGGATGGGCTTCCAGAATGTAGTCCTCCATGACGGCATGCTCCAAGCGTACCGGGACACCCGCCTTCCCTATTATGAAAATCAGCTGGTGGCGGACGACTATTTTTACTGGCTGAAGAACGAAAAAGGAATCCGGGCGGATGTGACAGACACAGGCATTCAGTGCAATAGCTGGGTGGCCAGGCCCTGGATGTATGATGAGATGAGTCATCCGACCAACTGGGTGGTGACTCAGAGCATTGATTTTTTGCGCCGGAGGGATCCGGGTAAGCCTTTCTTCCTGATGACAAGCTTTGTGAGGCCCCACGCCCCTTACGATGCGCCGGCCTGCTATTTTGACATGTACAGGGGAAAGAAGCTGCGAAAACCCGTCAGGGGGGACTGGGATGACAGGGATTACCTGCAGGAAAATGGAAGGATCTATGATTCATTCAGCGGCCCCTTGGACGAAGAAATGATACGGGGACAGCAGGAAGGCTACTATGCCTGCATCACCCACATTGATCATCAGGTGGGGAGGCTGCTTCAAGCGTTAGAAGCCCATGGCGTCCTGGACAACACAGTGATCCTTTTTGCCTCTGACCACGGCGAGATGTTGTCGGATCACTGCCTGAACCGCAAGAGCATGCCCTATCAGGGGAGTATTCGAATTCCGCTGTTTATATGGGGGCCGGAGCGTCTGATCAGCAGGAGGGGGAATGTGGATAAGCGTTTGGCGGAGCTGCGGGATATTATGCCTACATTTCTAGGACTTGCCGGAGGAGAGAAGAGCGGATTGGATGGTCTGGATCTGCTCGGAAATGGAGAACGGGAATATCTCCATGGCGAGCATTATGAAGATCCTGCCGGAAGGGCTAACCAGTTTATTGTGACAGAGCAAGACAAATATATCTGGTTCCCAAAAACTGGAAGGGAACAGTATTTCCGTCTTGATGCGGATCCGCAGGAAACGCAGAATGCCATTGAAAGACCGGATTTTCAGGAAAGGATCTCTTATTTGCGGGGATGCCTGATACGCGAGCTGGAGGGGGGGCCGGAAGGATATTCAGACGGCAGGAGCCTGCATGTATCACAGAAAGGGAGAGCCTTTCTGGAGAACGCCTAAGAGCACAAGAAGCCGCAGAGCATCGGAAAAGGCCGATTCTGCGGCCTTTTTGTGTATTTTACCACTTGAAAACTTACGCTTTTTGCTGTATACAATATTATGTATAATAAAAACAGAACAAAAACAATCGGAGAAGGTTCTGGGGAAATACGGAGGGGAGAGCTGAAGATGATTTCGCATCTGCGGTTAAAGGCGTACGGAAAAATCAATCTGGGATTAGACGTCCTGGGAAAACGGGAGGACGGGTATCATCAGGTACGGATGATTATGCAGACCGTGAGCCTTCACGACAGCATTGATCTCTATCAGAAGAGACAGCAGGGAATTTCTGTAGAGAGCAATCTGTATTATCTGCCGAACAATGAGCAGAATCTGGCATACCGGGCGGCAGCACTTCTGATGGAGGAATTTGGCGTGGATGCAGGGCTTTCTATCCGGCTGCGCAAGTTTATCCCTGTGTCCGCCGGTATGGCGGGGGGGAGCAGCGACGCCGCCGCCGTGCTCTTCGGCGTCAACAAGATGTTTGGCCTGGGGCTTTCCAGAGAGCAGCTGATGGAGCGGGGCGTAAAGCTGGGAGCGGATGTGCCTTACTGCCTGATGCGGGGCACAGCACTGTCCGAGGGAATCGGGGAGAAGCTCACTCCTCTTCCTCCGGTGCCCCAGTGCCAGGTTCTTATCGCCAAGCCGGCGGTCAATGTATCCACCAAGACCGTGTACGAGAGCCTGGACGCAATGGAGCTTTGCGAGGAGGATCATCCGGATATCGACGGTATGATTGAGGCCATCCGGCAGAGGGATATCCGCCAGGTGGCCGGGCTGTTTAAGAATGTGCTGGAGCTTGTGACCGCCGCAAAATATCCGGTGATCGGTCAGATTGAAGAGGAGATGAAAAGCCGGGGAGCGGTGAACGCCGTTATGAGCGGAAGCGGTCCCACGGTTTTCGGCCTGTTTATTAACCCTATGGCGGCCAAGGCAGCCTATGAGGCGCTGCGGTTTGGGGAAGCATCGGGACTGGCAAAGCAGGTGTATCTCACGAATTTTTATAATGTGGAGCCGTTCAAACAATAAATGTATGGGAGGGAGCAGTATTATGGAAAACAGTTTCAAAGTCAATATGAATGAGTATCTGCCGCTGCGGGATGTGGTGTTCAATACGCTTCGCCAGGCCATCTTGAAGGGGGAGCTGGCGCCGGGAGAGCGTTTGATGGAGATTCAGCTTGCGGAGAAGCTGGGAGTCAGCCGGACGCCTATCCGGGAGGCCATCCGGAAGCTGGAGCTGGAGGGATTGGTGCTCATGATTCCCAGGAAGGGCGCGGAGGTGGCCAAGATTTCCGAGAAGAGCCTGCGGGATGTCCTGGAGGTGCGGCGGTCGTTGGAGGAGCTGGCGATCGAGCTTGCCTGCCAGCGGATGACTCCGGAGGATCTGGCAAAGCTGGAGCGGATTCAGGAAAGTTTCCGTGCGGCTATCAAAAAAGGAAATGCTATGGTGATTGCGGAGACGGACGAGCGTTTTCACGACATTATCTACCAGAGCACGGGAAATGAAAAACTGGTCCAGATGCTGAATAATCTGCGGGAGCAGATGTATCGCTACCGCCTGGAATATATTAAGGATCAGGACAAACGGCAGATTCTCCTGATTGAACATGACCATATTGTATCCGCTCTCAGGGAACGCAATATTGCGGAGGCAAAGAAGGCGGCGAGGGAGCATATTGACAACCAGGAGATCACAGTCTCCCGCAATATCAAGGAGCAGGAGGAGGCGGCTGTCAGCCGCGGCCGAAAATAATTTCCAAAAGCCGGGATTTCACTTGAATCTTCGGCTTTTTTCCTTGAGAATCCCCGAGGAGCGCCTCATAGTCCTCTTCGTCCAGCACGGAGGAGAGCTTCTCGCGGGATGAGGCCGGGACAACGGCGTGGACGGAATCCACAAAGCAGAGGGAGGGGTAGAGGACGCACCACCAGTTTCTCCCCTTTCCCTCTCCGATGGTGATTCGGACCGCATCGTAAAAACCGCAGGGAAAAACCATGCTTCCGTAGGTTTTGGAAGGAAAATAGTCTCTGGCCAATTCCAGGTGAACCGGTGCAGAACATCCCCGGCTTTGCAGCCATTCCTCGGACAAGGTTTCGATTGCTTCTTTGTTTTTGGCGAGCCATTGGGCGAGCCCTTCTTTATCCGCATCCGCAGGGGCCTGGCTCTGCACATAGTCAAGGACCAGGCTTTTGACACCCATTTTGAGATCCTGATCTT
>CALWBS010000112.1 GCA_944376135.1 uncultured Enterocloster sp. | reverse complement strand
AATCGCCACCGGAGTGGGGGAGGCGCTGATACCCATGAGCGTACCTGCTACCCCCGTGGCTCCGCAGCCGATAAGAATACCAATGATACCGCCCAGGGAACTGGTCACCGCAGCCTCTATGACAAACTGCTGCATGATGGTTCCCTTGTCAGCCCCCAAGGACTTGCGGATGCCGATCTCTCGGGTCCGTTCCGTCACGGACACCAGCATGATATTCATAACACCCACGCCGGCCACCAGAAGGGAAATTCCGGCGATTCCGCCCAGCATAGCGCTCATCATGGCGATCTGCTCATTCAGTGAATCCAGCATTTCGCTCATAGCTGTCACCGTATAGAGATCATCATCCAAAAACGTTTCATAGAGGAAACTCTCGATGGCATCCACACACTCGTCCGACAGGGAGGTATCGATGGATGTGAAAATGTAGTTGCTGATTACCGCATTTCGAGACATTTTTACCGCCACACTGTAGGGCAGCCACACGAAATCATCCGTGCCGCCGTCATCCATATCATCCTCCTGGGCCTCCACTGCCCCGATAATAGTAAATGCATAGCCGCCGATTTTGATGGTCTGTCCAACAGCGCTCTGGGCACTTCCGTAGAGGGATTGAGCCACAAATGCCCCCACCACGCAGACTTTCTGCCGCGAGACAATATCCGAATAGGCGATGTTTCTCCCCGCCTCAAGCTCATAGTCCATAATATCCAAATACTGCTCACTGTATCCGCCCACCGAAGTATAGTCCATCTCGTCCGTCCCATGTTTTACCGTGGTGCTTATGGTGACATTCGGGGACAGCTGGGCAAAAAGATCTGTATTTTCCTCGTAAAAGGCGTACATATCATCCTCGTCCAGCGACCGTGAACTCAAATTGATCACGTTCACATTGATCCGGTTCACGCCCATGCTTGCAAAGCTTTCCACCACGCTTCCCATGTATCCGTTCACAATGCTCACCAGAATGATTACCGCCGCCACGCCGATGATAATCCCCAGCATCGTGAGGAACGAGCGCATTTTATTGCCCCAGATACTTTTTAGAGCCAGCCTAAATGATTGAAGCATAATCTTTTACATCTCCGGCAAAATGAATCTTCCCATCTGCAATCCGCACCACGCGCTTGGCCTCCACAGCGATAGAATTGTCATGGGTAATCATCACAATGGTGTTCCCCTCCTCATTGAGCTGCTTCAAAAAATTCAGCACCTCCCGGCTGGTTCGGGAATCCAGAGCACCGGTGGGCTCGTCGGCAAGAATCAGAGAGGGAGTTCCCGCCAGGGCGCGGGCGATGGACACTCTCTGCTGCTGGCCGCCGGAGAGCTGGTTTGGAAAGTTTCTCCACTTTTCTTCCAATCCCACCTTGCGCAGGGAGGCGAGAGCCCGCTCCTTGCGCTCTGCGGCTCCCACCCCTGCATACAGAAGAGGAAGCTCCACATTCTCCAGTATATTCAGCTTGGGGAGCAGATTGTACTGCTGGAAAATGAAGCCGATCATCTTATTGCGGATGCGGGCCAGCTCCTTATCCGTCATATCGCTCACGTCCTCACCGCCCAGGTAATATTCTCCCCTGGTGGGCACGTCCAGAGCGCCAATGATGTTCATCAAGGTAGACTTGCCGCTTCCGGATTTTCCCACAATGGCTACAAATTCCCCCCGATAGATAGTAAGACTCACATCGTCACTGGCCCGGATCTCCTCACCTCCCAGGTAGTAGATCTTATAAATATGTTTTAATTCGATCAGAGGCTCCCCCTTCGCGGGGGGAGACTGGGTCTGTTCCATTACAGCTGTTTCCATACGCCAAAATTCCTTTCCTGCCGATAACAGGCTATCTGCGTCCGCCGGGGCCGCCGGGACCGCCTCCCGGGCCGCCACCGCCGGGGCCGCCCATTCCGCCGCCGGGACCCATCATCATGAATCCGCTGACGGTCGAAGCGGTCTCCGCCACGTACACGACATCGCCCTCCTCAAGGCCGCTTGTGATTTCCACATAAGAATCGCTGATCACGCCGGTCTCCACTTCCACGGCCCGGAAACCTGCGGGAACCGGCCCCTGTGCCTCGGTCACGGAAGCATCCTGGACATACACCTGGTTTCCCCGCATAAGGGCGCCTGAGGGAACAGCGAGCACGTTCTCCGCCTCATCCAAGATGATGACGCCGTCCACGTTCATGCCCGGAAGGAGATCCCCCATCTCATCCATGGTCACGGTCACCGGGTAGGTTGTGACGCCGTTGGAATAGGAGCTCTCCAGGCTTACATTTGTGACGGTTCCGGTAAACGTCTGGTTTTCCAGAGCATCCGCCGTCACCTCCACCTTCTGCCCCACCTTCACGTTCAGGACATCCAGCTCATCAATGGACATCTCAAAAGTCAGCTCCGACAGATCGTAAATCGTAGCCACCGTGGTGCTGCTGCCCGTATTTCGCTCAATGGTATCACCCACTTTATATGTCTTGGTGATGACCTGGCCTGAGATAGGAGCCGTGATTGTATAATTATCATAGTTGTCCTGGGTATTTTCCAGACTGGACTGCGCATTCTCCAGCTGGGACTGGGCATTTTCCATAGAATCCTTATAGCTGTCGATCAGATCCTTTGCCGTATCGTCCGTCATAAGGAAAATGGGAGTGCCGCTGGTCACATAATCCCCTTCATCTACCAGCAGAGCCGCTACTTCTACGGTAGTTGAGAGATTCGCGCTCATAGTCTTGTCAATAACCGCTGTAAATGTCCCTTCATCGCTCCCGATAAACTCTCCGATCTGAGCCGTTGCCTGAGTAGTGATGGTGAGACCGCCGGGGTTTGCCACCTCCATCGTCACGTATTTGACCAGGCGTCCGCCGGTGAGGGCCGTCTCCTGGGAGGCCACTGCTGTGACGGTACCTGCCACCTGCTCCCCCGTATCTACCAGTGTCAGAACTGCCCCCATGCCCGGTGCAATGAGCGCTGCCTCCCCGGACAGGAAGGGTACCCGAATCTTCATCACATCGTCGCTGTAGAGGTGGGCAAGAGTCGTGTTGCCGCCCACCCGGTCCCCCACGCTGATATTCAGCTCGCTTATGTAACCGCTCTCCGTGGCTTTATACGTGTTGCCGCTGTAATCTGACAGCGCCTTATTATAATCTTCCACCGCGTCCTCGTAGCTCTCCTGGGCCCTTGTCAGAGAATTCTGGGCGCTTGTGAGCTGAGTCTCCACGCTGGAACGGTCGATCTCATAGAGGACCTGCCCCTTTTCTACCTGGTCGCCCTCCTCAAAATCTGCGCTGATCACATCCCCCTCCACCAGAGATACAATGCTGTAGGAGTCCACTGCCTCCAGCGTTCCCGTGGAGGAAAGTTCCGAAGTGACATTCCTGCGCTCCACCGTAGCCGTATTCACCGCCGAGGCTGCCGCCGCTGCCTGTCTGGCCTCCCTGCTTCTCTGAACCATGATAATTGCGAGAATCGCAGCAATTATCAGAAGAACAATGATAATTTTCATCCACCGCTTAAGTTTTTTCCTCTTTTTTTTCTTTCCTGGATTTCCCTGGGGCGACGCCGGAGTGCCCGGCGGCGCAGAGTCCACCTCCCCTTTTTTTCTTCCCGGCAAAGGCAGCCTGTCAAGCAGGGATGCCGCTGGCAATTTGACTGTTTTCATACGCACCTCACAATTTACTTTATAACCTGTTAATATTCAATGGCATCCACTGCCGTAAAGCTTCCGTTGTTGTAATTGCAGACCAGAACCACCTCGTCTCCCACTTCCAGGACGCCGTAGATGGAGAACATGTACTGGAGCTCCGCCGTATCCAGGCTGATCGTATAGTAGCCATCGGAATCTTTCTCCACGCTCTCGTAAATATCGTCCGTATTCTCAGAGTCCACATCGATTCGGATGGACGTGGGGGTCATCACATCCGTAGACTGGTAGTAAATGTTCTTGATCTCGCCTTTGATGAGAACGTAGGTGTTGTTGCCCACATAGTCGTCCTCGTCCCAGTCGGTTGTCGTGTACGCCCAGATGGTTTTTGATTTCACGTTGTAGTACACAACCGCAAATCCGGCGTTCTGCTGGGCAGATTTCACATCCGCCAGGGTGCTTGCCGTGCCGTTCAGGAACACATTGGCGTCCTCCGTGTCAAAGGGCACGCTCTCGGCCACGCTGAACCCGCTGCGCACCAGGATGGGGCCCTTGCGCTCGTCTTCCAGGATGCCGATGGGATTGATCTCCCCGTCCGAGGTGAGCTCGCAGTCAAGAACCGCGCCGTAAATCCCTGTGCCGTCTTTGGGGTTGGCCTTTAACAGGTTGTAAAACAGGTTCATGCAGTCCGTCTGATTCAGCTTATCGTCCAGACTGCGGTTTACATTCTCATTGAGCTCCAAATCATTGAACTTGGAGAGGCGGGATGTAGCCAGATCTCCGATAAAATCATCGTCCGTGTAGCCCAGCATGGTCAGCAGGGCCTTCACCGCATCTTTATAGGAAACGGATTCATCCGGTTTGAAAAGGCCGCCCAGATACCCGGTCATCCAGCCCTGGGATGCGGCAATCCGTATGTAAATGGCATTGGGGTTTGTCGCCGGGACATCCGCAAAAACAGAAACAGCCACCGTGGGAAGATTCTCCCGGTAGCTGGAAGCATTTACCAGCATCCTTGCAAAATCCCCTCGGGTGACCTCCTCGCGGAAGCTGGTCACATCCATAATGCCGGTCAGGCTTACCACCTGCTGCCTCATGTCGAAATTGCTGGAAGAGGCGTTGGCGGCATATACGGTAAGGGGTGTCCAGGATGCGGCGGCGGTCACGACCGCCAGAGAACCGCACACATAACGGCACGCGTGGTAGGATTTCTTCATGGTGGTAAGGCTCCTCTCAATAAACTAAACATTAACTCAATTAACTGTCACTAAAGATATCATTTAAATATGTTCATTTTGTGAAACAACTGTGTCTTTTTTAAAAAACAAAAATACCCCTGACTCACATCAGGGGTGCGATAAGACGCAGAAGCCTGCCGGCCCGTATGCCCGCCCGACTGAACTGCCTGCAGTCCTGAACTGTAACCAGATGGCATTTTTTTAAGGTTTCCTCATAATCCCGGAGAATGTCCTCCACCACGCGGTTCCTGAACAGGTAGGCTGCGCACTCAAAATGCAGATACAGACTGCGGAAATCCAGGTTGATGGTCCCCACCACGGCCTTCTCATCGTCGCTGACAAATACCTTGCCGTGGACAAAGCCCGGGGTGTACTCGTAAATCTTTACTCCGGCGGCGATCAGCTCCGGATAATAAGTTCTGGCCAGGAGATACGCATATTTTTTGTCCGGAATGTGAGGCATAATGATCCGCACATCTACCCCCCTCTTTGCCCCATAGCACAGCGCATTCTCCATCTCATCATCAAGAATCAGATAGGGGGTCATAATATAGACATACTTTTCCGCCCGGTTGAGAATATCCAGATACACCTGCTTGCCCACCAGCTCCCGGTCCATGGGGCCGTCCCCATAGGGTGCCACAAAGCCTGTGGGCTCCATTCCGTTTGGAAAAATATAAGGCTCCTTCCGAATATATCTGCCGTAATCATCCGGCTGGCGCTCCGTCACATTCCACATCTGCAGAAACATCATAGTAAAACTTTTTACCGCTTCACCCTTGAGCATGATGGCCGTATCCTTCCAATGGCCGAAGCGTACCTTCCGGTTGATGTATTCATCTGCCAGGTTTACCCCGCCGGTGAAAGCGGTATGCCCGTCAATCACAACAATTTTGCGGTGATCCCGGTTGTTATGATGCGTAGAGAGCGTGGGCTTTATGGGAAAGAACATCTTGCAGCGGATGCCCTTAGCCTCCAGCTGTCTGGGATAATGATATGGCAGAAGCATCAGGCAGCACATCCCGTCATACATAACCCGGACCTCCACCCCGGCCCGCACCTTCTCCTCCAGCACTGCAAGGATGCTGTCCCACATGTATCCCCGGTCGATGATGAAATATTCCATAAAAATAAAATGCTCAGCTTTTTTTAACTCTTCCAGAAGGACCTTGAATTTATCCTCTCCCAGCGGAAAATATTTTACATATGTATTCCGGTACACCGGATAGCCCGCGTAATCCTCCAGATATTCCGCCAGCCTTCCTTCTCCCGGATCCGTCTGGGCCAAAGCCCGGGCTGTCTCCTCATCCTGGGTGAGGTACGGCTTGGTCTCCTCCGCCCGCCTGCGGATTTGCCGGGCGGTAAACTTTGTCTGGGGCTGAAGCTGCACAAAAATGTAAAGCATCACGCCGAATACCGGAAACACCAGCACCGGCACAATCCATGACAGCTTAAAGCTGGAATTGATGGGCTCATTGAAGATATAGATAATCACAAGAGCGCTCACAAAAAGAGAGACAATATACACGATGTGCATATAGTTCTCCAGCCGCAAAAAAAGCGTCAGCAAAATTCCAATCTGGAGAAGCAGGGCTAAAACGACAAAGGCCGTCCGCCCAAAAATAATGCGGAAAAGCTTCCGGATATGCTTCATAATTTTGTATCTCTCCTTCTTACTCTTCTGTATCCATCTCGCCTTCCATCGTCTGACGGATAATGCTCTCCATCATCTCCAGGGAGAGCTGGCCGGACACATAGCCGAACACATTTCCCTTCCGGTCAATCATAAATGTGGTGGGGTACGAATAAATGCCGTACGCGGACGTGAGCGCCAGGTCCGTATCCATGAGGACCGGATAGGTGTAGCCGTTTTCCTCCATAAATTGGGCGATTCCCTCCTCTGTGGTTTCCTGACCGTAATCCGGAGCCGCCACTCCCAGGATGACGAGGGCATCCTCCCCTTCTGTCTCCCGTGTCTCATACAGGTGCTGAATATCCGGCATCTCTGCCCGGCAGGGCGGACACCAGGTAGCCCAGAAATTGAGAAAAATCGTTTTCCCCCGGTAATCTGCCAGGGTATGCGTATTCCCATACTGGTCCTGCAGCGTGAAATCCGGCGCCGGTATCACCGGACGTTCCCCGGTACTTTCCCCATCCGCTGCTGGAGAAGCGGATTCCTCCGAGGGCTGAGACGCAGATTCAGGTTCAGACTGCGGCTGGGACGCGGACTCGGCCGGAGCCTCCTCCCCCCCGTCTCCCCGGGCCGTACTCTCCATTCCCGTCTGGGATATCCGCGAAAGATATCCCGTCACCGCATTCATCTGTCCGGTGAGCATAAGCGCGCCCATAAAAACCAGGAGCACGCCGCCCGCCTTCACCGTATAGCGCACCACCCGCATGTGAGATTTGAAAAATTCCAGCAGAGAGGTGGTGAACAGCCCCACCGCCAGAAACGGCAGGACAAAGCCCAAAGTATATACTCCGATGAGCACAAAGGCCCAGCCCTTTGTCCCCGCTGACGCGGCCATGATGAGCACGCTTGCCAAAGCTGGCCCCACGCAGGGCGTCCAGGCAAAGCTGAAGGTAAATCCCAGGAGAAGGGCTGTCACCGGGGACATAGCCACTGTGTCCAGTTTCAGAGGAAGCCTTCTCTCCCGCCCCAAAAAGGCCGATGAGCCGAACACGCCCAGCTGATACAGGCCAAAAAGGATGATGAGCACGCCGCCCGCCCGCACAAAAAGCATCTGACTGTCCCTGAAAAATGTCCCCAAGGCGGAAACGCCGAGGCCCAGGATAAAGAAGGCACCTCCCACACCCGCCACAAAAAACAGGGTGTTTCGCATCACCCGTCCTCTGTCATAATAGAGACGCCCATCCTCCCCTCTGCGGGCCGTTCCCCCTGAGAGGTAGCCCACGTACAGGGGGAGCAGAGGCAGGACGCAGGGGGAGAAAAAGCTTAATATCCCCTGCAGAAACACGGTAATTACCGGTACGCTCACATCCAAAGAAAAACCCATCTGTCATCTCCTCTGCATTTATTCCAAAGCCTGGCGGATATCCTCAATGATATCCTCCGCATCCTCAATGCCCACGCTGAACCGAATCATGGAGGGGTCAACTCCGGCCTCCACCAGCTGCTCATCAGTGAGCTGTCTGTGGGTATGGCTTGCCGGGTGCAGGACCGCCGTCCGGGAATCCGCCACATGGGTCTCGATGGAGCAGAGCTTCAGCTTGTCCATAAACTCCGCAGCCGCTGCTCTCCCTCCCTTTAAACCGAAGGAAATCACGCCGCAGGTACCGTTCGGCATGTATTTCTGGGCCAGCTCATAATATTTATCTCCAGGAAGTCCCGGATAATTCACCCAGGCTACATCTTCCCGACTCCTCAGGTACTGGGCCACCTTCCGCGCGTTCTCACAGTGCCTGGGCATCCGAAGATGCAGGGTCTCTAATCCCACATTGATAAGGAACGCGTTCTGGGGCGACTGGATAGAGCCCAAATCCCGCATGAGCTGTGCCGTGGCCTTAGTTATGTAGGCCAGCTTCCCGAACCGCTCGGTGTACACGATGCCGTGATACGACTAGTCCTGCTCCGTGAGCCCCTTAGATTTATCATGATGGGCCTCCCAGTCAAATTTGCCGCTGTCCACAATGCAGCCGCCCACCGTCATGGCATGGCCGTCCATGTACTTGGTGGTGCTGTGGGTCACAATATCCGCTCCCCACTCAAAGGGCCGGCAGTTGATGGGAGTGGCAAAGGTGTTGTCCATAATCAGCGGAACCCCATGGTCGTGTGCCAGCTTAGCAAATTTTTCAATGTCCAGCACAGTCAGCGCCGGGTTTGCGATGGTCTCCCCGAACACGGCCTTCGTTTCCGGCCGGAATGCCGCGGCGATCTCCTCCTCCGGCGCATCTGGATTCACCAGCGTGCACTGGATTCCCATCTTGGGAAGAGTTACGGTGAAGAGATTGGTGGTCCCCCCATAGATAGTCGCCGTGCTGACAATATGGTCGCCTGCCTGGCACAGATTTAAAATAGCATAAAAATTGGCAGCCTGCCCCGAAGAGGTGAGCATGGCGCCCACGCCGCCCTCCAGTTCGCAGATCTTGGCGGCCACCGCGTCATTGGTGGGATTTGCAAGGCGGGTATAGAAATACCCGTTCTCCTCCAGGTCAAAGAGTCTCCCCATCTGCTCGCTGGTCGTGTACTTAAAGGTTGTGCTCTGGTAGATGGGCAGCTGCCGAGGTTCTCCGTTTTTGGGCTCCCAGCCCCCTTGGATGCAGATAGTCCCCATAGATCTCTTGTTTGCCATAATTTTGTCCTCCTTAACTGTAAAAGCGCCCGCCGCCGGGAAGACGGCGCGCATGTTAGATGGTGATCAGCTCGTATTCTTTATTTCCCAGCCCCAGTTTCGCCGCATGGTCAATGCAGCTCTGCCAGTGGGTGTCCGGATGCGTGTCCGTAAAATGGTCGTGATGGCTTTGCTCCTGCTCAGCCAAGAAACTGCCCGCCATGACCGGCTGGCGGTTCACCGCGTCCACGCAGGCCATATCCAGAGCCACCGGATCAAAGGAGGCGAACATTCCCACATTGGGCACAATGGGCACATCGTTCTCCGCGTGGCAGTCGCAGTTGGGGGATACATCCACCACCAGACTCACGTGGAAATGGGGGCGATCCTTCAAAATCGCCCAGGTATACTCTGCGATCTTTTTGTTCAGCACGTCGTTGGCCTCGTCGTACAGGGGGGACACCGCGTCCACGGGACATGCCCCTACGCAGCGGCCGCAGCCCACGCACACATTGGTGTCAATGGACGCCTTCTTGTCCGCGATGGTGATGGCCCCGTGGGCGCAGTTCTTCTTACAGGAGCCGCAGCCAATACAGATCTCCTGGTTTACAAAGGGCTTGCCCGCGCTGTGCATCTCCATCTTTCCCGCCCGGGAGCCGCCGCCCATGCCGATGTTCTTTAAGGCACCTCCAAAACCTGTGGCCTCATGCCCCTTAAAATGGGTCAGGGAAATCACAATATCCGCATCCATCAGAGCCCGCCCAATCTTGGCCTCCTTGACGTACTCCCCATCAATAGGCACCAGCGCCTCGTCCGTCCCTTTCAGTCCGTCCGCGATAATCACATGACAGCCTGTGGCAAAGGGATTGTACCCGTTCTCATAGGCTGCGTCCAGATGATCCAGCGCATTCTTCCTGCGCCCCACATACAGGGTATTGCAGTCCGTAAGAAACACTTTTCCGCCCTGGGCCTTCACCAGATCCGCCAGAACCTTGGAATAGTTGGGCCGCAGATAAGCCAAATTTCCCGGCTCTCCGAAATGGATTTTGATTGCGGTGTACTTATTTGCAAAGTCAATGTCCGTCATGCCCGCCCGCTCCACCAGCCGGGCCAGCTTCTGGAGCAGGTTTTCCGTCAGGGTGGTCCGCATATTTGTGTAATAAACTTTTGAAATTCCCATGTTGTCCTCCTTCGCCTTTTTACTCGATTCCGCCTGTCTCCTGCCGTTTTCCGCATCCCGACGCGCCGCGGAAAACAGCCATAGGAGATATTATACTTGAATTGAGCGGGAGATTCAAGCAGGAGTTTAAAAGGTATTCTTCCGCTTTAAAAAAAGAGGCTCCGCACTTTCCGTACCTTGAGCCTCTTTGTTCTATACTTTTTCGCGCGAAGCGCGCCCGCCTGAAAGGCATGCATTAAGGGGTGCCCAGCGGATATACACTTTCATTCGAAAAGCGCCCTGTCCTACTCTTCTACCGGCGAGAACATATCCTTGCCCACTCCGCACACGGGACATACCCAATCCTCTGGCAGATCCTCAAACGCAGTTCCGGGAGCAATTCCTCCATCCGGGTCACCCACCTCCGGGTCATAAATATATCCGCAGGGATCACATACGTACTTTTTCATTTTGTTTCCTCCAAAAATATTATAATCAAAATAATTACGGCAGTTTGCTCTGCCCTATGTCTGTAGTATATCCGGAATTGCCTATTTTAGCTGTGACATTTGCAACAAACTTATACTTTTTTCAAAAACTGTCAATCGCCGACCGGAAATGAATGAGAGCGGAGCCCGCTTCAGACTCCGCCCTCATTCATAGCAACTGCTGTCTCGCACAGTACTTCCCGGCCGATTACTCCTCAACCGGAGAAAACATATCCTTGCCTACCCCGCAGATAGGGCATACCCAATCCTCGGGAAGATCCTCAAATGCGGTTCCCGGGGCAATTCCGTTGTCCGGATCGCCCACCTCAGGGTCATAGATATATCCGCAGGGATCACACACATATTTTTTCATTTTAACAATCCTCCTTTATTCATCCTTTGCCGCGGCTCTTGCCTCGACTTCCTTCTTCTGTACATCGCCGGGGGCCTGCTCATAGCGGGCAAATTCATAAGAATAGATTCCCAGGCCGCCGGTCATGGAGCGCAGATCCGTGTTGTAGCCAAAAAGCTCGGACATAGGCACATCCGCCTCTATCACCTGTTTGCCGTGATGATCCGAGTTCATGCCCAGCACGCGGCCTCTTCTCCTGTTTAAGTCTCCCATGACATCGCCGGTGAATTTATCCGGAACTGTCACCTTCAGGGAGGCAATGGGCTCGAGGAGCACCGGATTGGCCTCCATAAAGCCCTGCTTAAATGCCAGGATGGTTGCCATCTTAAAAGCCATCTCTGAGGAGTCCACCGGATGGTAGGAGCCGTCCAGCAGGGTTGCCTTTAAGCCCACAACCGGATAGCCGGCCAGGGGGCCCTTCTGTACGCACTCCTGCAGCCCCTTCTCAACTGCCGGGAAGTAGTTCTTCGGAACGGAACCGCCGAACACCTTCTCCTCGAAGATATAAGGGGTTTCCAGATCGCCTGACGGCTCAAATTCCATAATAACATCGCCGTACTGGCCATGTCCGCCGGACTGTTTCTTGTGTTTGCCCTGTACCTTTACTTTTTTGCGCAGAGTCTCGCGGAAAGCGAACTTGGGTTTCGACAAAACAACATTTACCTTATATCGCGACTGGAGCTTGCTCACAACCACATCCAGCTGCTGATCGCCGATGCCGTAGAGCAGGGACTGGCGATTTTCCGCGTCATTGACCACCTTTAAGGTCAAATCCTCTTCCATCATCTTTGCGAGGGCGGTGGAAACCTTGTCATCCTCCCCCTTATTGACCGCCGCAAAGGCCATATAGGTGTAGGGGGTGGAGATCTCCGGCTTGTGGTACACGATAGGCGCGGAACGCACCGCCATGGTGTCCCCGGTCTGGGTTACGGTCAGTTTGGCCACCGCACCGATGTCGCCTGCATGGAGCTCCTGCACTTCAATCTGTTCTTTGCCCCGCAGAACATAAAGCTTGCCGATCTTCTCCTCTGTGTCTTTATTTACATTATAGACCGTAGTGTCGCCCTTCAGGGTTCCGGTGCAGATCTTGAGGAGGGAATATTTTCCGATGAAG
>CALWBS010000111.1 GCA_944376135.1 uncultured Enterocloster sp. | reverse complement strand
GCAGGCGAAGGCCTGACAGGTGTAGCCGCTCCCCTGGCGGTATTGGCCGGGACAGAAGAGATCGATGAGGTGCGGACAAAAGTCAATGAGATTATTAATGCATTGATTGCCCGCGGCATCAGCACGGTAAGCGAGTAATGGGCTGGGGATTTAAGGATATCGTAAAAAGCGATAACCGGGAGGTCTTTTTAAATTTTGAGGAATTTGGCGAGCTTCATGTGATCAGTGGCCGGCGGATGCTGGTTATTATCGACGACAATGAGATGGTGGAGCGTGAAAAGCGGCAGGCTGGCCCCCAAGCTTGGCGGCAGGGCGTGTATGTAAAGCAGATGCTTTTTTATGTGCTGGCGGAGGACTTCGGTCCCCTGCCGCCGGTAGGGCGGAGCCTGGTATTTGATGGACGCACTTATCTGGTTACGGATTCCGTGGATGAGGATGGGATATATTCGATCAGTCTGGAGGCGGTAAGGGCATGAGCAAAGTTTTTGTGGCGTTTGGTGTGGATACGGATGAGGTGAGCCGGATTCTCTCCAGGCTGGAGGAACCACAGATGCAGAACCAGGCCCTGCGGAAAGCAGTAGCGGCCACAGCAAAACAGGCCAGGGAGCGCCTGGCTTCCAGAGCGCAGGAATCCTACACGGTGAAGAATGCAGGTTTTAAAAAGGCCATGCGTATTCGCACAAGCTCCGGTCGGGCTCCGGCATCCACCATCCGGTCAGAGGGCGAGCCGCTCCCGCTGAACCGGTTTAAGATATCCAGAGGCAAAAAGGCCGGGGTAAAGGCCCAGGTAGTAAAGCCGGGCAGTTTGAAAAGGCTGGAGCGCGGCGGGATCAAGGCATTTGTGAATAACATCGCTGCAAAGAACCAGGTCAGGAGAAAAGACACCAAAAAAGGGAAAGCGGGCACAGCGGTGCGACACTTTGCCGTAGCTCAGAGAGAAGGAAAGGAACGGCTGGAAATCAAGGAGAAATTCAGTAATTCCATCCCGGTGATGCTGGGAAGCTCCGAACGGGTATACGGCAACGTGCAGCCTTATATAGCGGCGGATCTGCAGGAGAATCTAAGGAAATTTGTAGATGAGGCACTGGGAAAAGTATGACAATCAATGAATTGCAGCGGATGCTGATAAAGGAAATTGAAAGGCTGACACAGGACATGGCCCTGGTGGATCAGAGAGGGAAAGCGGCGGTGTTGAAGGGCTATCCCCAGGCGCTTCCGGTTATTCCCGTATTTTCGGCTATGCCCCTAGAATTTGATGAGACATACATGGACGCGGGAGTGGAGAAGGATCCTTTTCCGTATTTTATCGTCCGGGCAGATACCGTAGAGTATCAGGCAGAAGATAAGGAAATAGGAGCGTCTAACCGGGCCCGGGTATTAGTTGCTTTTGCCATCTACGATGAGGATCCGGCCCTGCAAGGCTATTTTACATTGACAGCCGTCATGGAGCGGGTGGTGAAGCGGTTCCAGAGTGAGACAGCTCTGGGACCATTTTTTTGCAGCAGGAAAATGAATCTGGCATATCAGGAGGATGATACGTTCCCGAGGTTTTTCGGGGCGTTGGAAATGCTGTGGTATCTGCCGGATATTGAAATGGAGGATTTGGAATGAGTGAAACAATGGTGTATATGGGGCCGTCCATCCGGCATGTAGTTCAGCATGGGACGGCGTTAAAAGGGGGATACCCACCGGCACTGGCAGCGGAGATGGAAACACAGCCGTTTATAAAGGATCTGATAATTCCCGTCAGCGAAGTGGCAGAAGCCCGTAAGGAGCTTAAAACAGATGGAAGCAGGCTGGCGGCGCTGTACAAGAGAATCGAAAAGGGAGGGAATAGGAATGGAGTATAAGCATAGAATAGAAGTCTCGGAAAAAGCCACCTCGTTTCCGAGCCCGGTTACAACGGAATATGGGATTCAGGTAGTTTTCGGGACGGCTCCGGTAAATCTGGCGGAAGACCCGTATGCAGCAGCGAACCGGCCGATCCGGGCGGGCTCTTTTGAGGACGCAAAGACAGCTCTGGGTTACAGTGATAACTGGGATAAATATACCCTTTGCATGAGCATGTATGCATGCTTCCAGGTATTCCAGGTAAACCCGGTGATTTTTATCAATGTGCTGGATCCAACCGTCCACGTAAAAGAGCTGGAGGCGGCAGACTACCCGGTAGAAGGCCATCAGACTGTCATAGAAACAGAAGGAATCCTGATGGACCAGGTAAAGATTACAGCCCAGACGGATGCCGCCAAGGTGGGAACGGCCCAGATTGGGACAGCCAAAGTTGCGTCAGAAGCCGCGGAGCTGAAAGAGGGAACCGATTATGTAATGGATTTTGATGAATATGGGCACCTGGTTGTCACGCTGCTTAGCGGCGGGAGCGCCTATGAGGTGGATTCCATCAGCCTGTCAGCGAAGGTTATTGCACCGGAGCTGGTGACGGAAGCAGATATTATCGGGGCCTATGATGCGGAGACCGGAAAGGAGAGCGGCCTGGAGGTGCTCCGGCAGGTGTACCCGAGGCTTGGATGTATTCCCAGCATTCTTCTGGCGCCGGGATGGACAGAGAAGCCCAATATTGGAGCTGCCCTGCAGGAAAAGTGCGTAAATATCAATGGTTCCTTTAAGGCAGTGTGCCTGCTGGATCTGGATACGGAGCTTGCAGGGAAATATACGGATTGTGGGGAAGCAAAAGAGAAAATGGGCTATGATGGAGAGCATGCGATTGTTCTGTGGCCTAAGGTGATAAAGGACGGAAGGATTTTCTGCTACTCCGCAGTTTACGGAGCCATGATGTCTTATAACACATCAGAAAACCAGGATGTGCCATATCTGTATCCGTCCAATAAGGATCTGAATGTGGACGGCACTGTACTGGCGGATGGGAGCGAGATCCTTCTGGATCAGGTGCAGGCCGGAAATGTAAATGGAGAAGGGGTTGTGACAGCCATCTGTGATATGACCTGGAAGTCCTTTGGAAACAATACAGCGTGTTTCCCGGAAAATACGGATCCAAAAGACCGCTGGATTGGCTGCCGCCGTATGTTTGACTTTGCGGGGAATTATTTTGTCAGAGAAAACAGCGGACGGCTGGACGGCAATATGAACCGGCGCTTGGTTGATGATATCATCAACAGCTTTAATATCTGGGGAAATAGTCTGGTGGCCAATGGCATGTGCGCCGGGTTATACGCAGAGTACCGGGAAGAGGATAATACCCAGGAGGATATCCTTTCGGGGCATATTAAGGTCCGGATCTTTATGGCTCCCTATACACCGGCGGAATACATCAATGCAACGATGGAATTTGATGTTACCGCCCTGCAGAATGCGATGGTACAGGAGGAATAAGGCATGAGAGTACATTTGGTTAACCGATTTAATGCGTACAAGAG
>CALWBS010000110.1 GCA_944376135.1 uncultured Enterocloster sp. | reverse complement strand
AGAGAAAGTGGCAATTGAATATTTAGGTTTAAGCGGAATCAATGGCCCTCTGGTCGTCCTGGAGGGCGTGCAGAACGCGGCCTACGATGAGATTGTGGAGATGACAGTGGCGGGAAATATCCTTAAGATCGGCCGCATCATTGAGATTTACGGGGATAAGGCCATCATCCAGGTTTTTGAAGGGACGGACGGAATGGCTCTGCGCAACACCCACACCCGCCTTACCGGCCATCCCATGGAGATCGAGGTGTCCGAGGAGATGCTGGGCCGAACCTTCAATGGCATCGGCCAGCCTATCGATGGCCTGGGGGATATCATATCCGGTGTGAAGCTGGATGTGAACGGCAAGCCCTTAAATCCTGTGACGAGAGAGTATCCGAGAAACTATATCCGCACCGGAATCTCCGCCATCGACGGACTTACCACCTTAATCCGCGGCCAGAAGCTGCCTATCTTTTCAGGAAACGGCCTTCCCCACGATCAGCTGGCTGCCCAGATCGTGCAGCAGGCTTCTCTGGGAGATGATTCCGATGAGCAGTTTGCCATCGTGTTCGGCGCTATGGGCGTGAAGCACGATGTGGCAGATTTCTTCCGCCGGACCTTTGAGGAGAGCGGCGTGTCGGAGCACGTGGCCATGTTCATCAACCGGGCAAACGACCCGGTGGTGGAGCGTTTGATTACGCCGAAGATCGCTTTAACTCTGGCGGAGTATCTGGCCTTTGAGAAGGGAATGCATATCCTGGTAATCCTGACGGATATGACCTCCTATGCTGAGGCGCTCCGGGAGGTGTCCTCCTCCAAGGGCGAGATTCCTTCCCGTAAGGGTTTCCCCGGCTACCTGTACAGCGATCTGGCTTCCCTTTATGAGAGAGCGGGAATCGTGGCGGGGCGTCCCGGCTCCGTGACTCAGATTCCGATTTTGACCATGCCTAATGATGATATCACCCATCCCATCCCTGACCTGACGGGATACATCACGGAGGGGCAGATTGTTTTGGATCGGCAGTTAAACGGTCAATCCATCTATCCGCCGATCAACGTGCTCCCCTCCCTGTCCCGTCTGATGAAGGACGGCATTGGCGAGGGATTCACCCGGGCGGACCATCAGGACGTGGCGAACCAGCTCTTCTCCTGCTATGCCAAGGTGGGGGATGCCCGAGCCCTGGCATCGGTTATCGGTGAGGATGAGCTCTCGGCCATTGACAAGAAGTATCTGGAGTTTGGCAAGGCCTTCGAGGAGACCTTTGTGGGACAGGATATCCACGAGAACCGGACCATTCTCCAAACTTTGGAGATCGGCTGGAATCTCCTCAGAATGCTGCCGCGGGAGGAGCTTGACCGTATCGATACCAAGATTCTGGATCAGTATTACGACGCCGGGAGGTGAGCTGATTGGATCCCAATACATTTCCCACAAAGGGCAACCTGATTCTGGCAAAAAATTCACTGAGCCTTGCGACCATGGGCTACGGGCTTATGGACAAGAAGCGCAATATTTTAATTCGGGAGCTCATGGGCTTAATCGACGAGGCCAAGGGCATCCAGGCGGAGATTGACACTACGTTCCGGGCAGCCTACGAGGCTCTGCAGAAGGCCAACATCGAGCTGGGCATCAACTATGTGCAGGAAATCGGCCTGTCCGTACCGGTGGACGACACGGTAAAGATTAAGGCCAGAAGCATCATGGGGACCGAGATTCCCCTGGTGCAGCACGAGGAAGAGCCCATGAAGCCGGCGTACGGTTTCAACAATACTACAGAAAGCCTGGACGAGGCCCGCTATCATTTTGAGCGCGTGAAAAAGCTTACCATCAAGCTCTCTATGGTGGAAAATTCTGCCTACAGGCTGGCAAATTCCATCAAGAAGACTCAGAAGCGGGCGAATGCCTTAAAGAACATAACCATCCCGCGGTATGAAGAATTGACCCGGTCCATCTCCAATGCCCTGGAGGAAAAGGAGCGGGAGGAGTTTACCCGTCTGAAAGTGATTAAGAGGAACAAAAGTGAAGGATAAATATTCGTTTTCTGATTTGGTGGAGATTACTGCCAGGCTGCGCTCGCCCGAGGGCTGTCCCTGGGACCGGGAACAGACCTTCGAGAGCTTGAAGAAGCATCTGGCTGAGGAATCGCAGGAGGTCTTTGATGCTATCGATAATCAGGACATGGAGAATCTGTGCGAGGAGCTGGGCGATGTACTGTTCCAGGTGATGATAAACAGTCAGATCGCCAGTGAAAAAGGGGCTTTTACCATTGATGATGTGGTGGACGGCGTGTGCAGGAAAATGGTGCGGCGCCACCCCCATGTGTTCGGCAATGTAAAGGTTCATTCCGCTGAGGAAGGGACCGCTCTCTGGAACCATATAAAAATGCAGGAAAAAGCCAAAAAACCTTGACAAACTATAGCAAAACAGATATAAATGATTAAGTACGATTAGTATCCGGACCATATTTAGGAGGAAAAATTGATGAATAAGACAGAATTAATCGCAGCAGTTGCCGAGAAAGCAGAACTTTCTAAGAAGGATGCCGAGAAGGCAGTGAAAGCGTTCACTGATGCAGTATCTGAGGAGCTTGTAAAGGGTGGAAAGGTGCAGCTGGTTGGATTTGGTACATTTGAGGTATCTGAGAGATCTTCCAGAGAGGGAAGAAACCCCAAGACCGGCGCTCCCATGACCATCGCCGCATCCAGAACTCCCAAGTTTAAAGCCGGCAAGGCTCTTAAAGATGAGGTAAATAAATAATTTATGAGGCTTGATAAGTTTCTCAAGGTTTCCCGCCTGATAAAGCGCAGGACAGTTGCAAACGAGGCCTGCGACGCGGGCCGCGTGCTTGTGAACGGCAAGCCTGCCAAGGCATCTCTGGGCGTAAAGGTGGGAGATGTGATTGAGATTCAGTTCGGAGCCAAAGCTGTGAAGGCGGAGGTTCTGGGCGTGCAGGAAACCGTAAAGAAGGACGCCGCAGGGGAGCTCTACCGCTACCTGTGAACGGTGCAGTGCGCCTGCAAGTATTGTCCTTTGCCGTTTCAACAGATTCATAGAATGGCCAACCCTCCCATATATTTAACATAGACACAGCTGCCTGCAGCGGTTTGTGTCCAGGTTAGATATATGGGAGGTTTTGTTATGGAGGAAAAGAGCGCTGCTATCCGGCAGCATAGGCTTGCGCTGGAAAACCGGTCCGCCGGCACAATCACGGGCATCTCCGATGTGGTATCCTTTGATGAAAATTCCATCGTGCTGGATACCAGCGCGGGGCTTTTAACCATAAAGGGGGATGGGCTTCATGTTACCCGCCTGAATCTGGAAAAGGGAGAGGTTGACATGGAGGGAGCTGTAGACAGCTTTGTCTACAGCTCCAACGAGGCGTTGCACCGCTCCGCCGAATCCTTCTTTGCCCGTCTGTTTAAATGAGAGGAGGCGGAGAATGAGCAGCCAAATCCAGTATGAGGCGAGGCTCATGGTTTTAAGCCTGGCCGGAGGTGCGTGGCTTATGATGGCATATGATATTCTCCGGCTTCTGCGCCTCGCGGTGCGCCACAATTCCTTCTGGACCGGGATAGAGGACTTTCTTTACTGGCTGTATGCAGCTGGATTTACCTTCATGCTGCTCTACGAGCAGAATAATGGAATTTTTCGGGCGTATGTGGTGGCGGGTGTGTTTGCAGGGATGATTCTTTATGACCGGATTGTCAGCAGATTTTTATTCCGATGCTTGAAAAAGGCAGGGAAATGTTTTAAAATGATAAAAAACAGGCTGAGCTTTGGCCGGAGAATTGCTTCGAAAGAGAAAGAGCAGGTGAGAGACAGATGAGAACATATGGGAGAGCAAGGCGCATGCGTCGGGATAAGTGGGCCAACCGCATGGCGATTCTGGGCATTACCCTGGTTGTGTTCTGCCTCGCCATAGCGATCAATACAAAGGGGGCGGATCTGCGCAAATCAGACCAGGAGTACGCCGCTAAGGAGGAGTACCTGCAGCAGCAGGTGGAGGCGGAGAAGGAGCGCTCCCAGGAGCTTGAGGAGTACAAGATTTATGTGAAGACCAAGCAGTATGCAGAGGAAGTGGCCAAGGAGAAATTGGGGCTTGTGAATCCGGACGAGATTCTGTTAAAGCCGACACAGTGAGACTGCTCTGGCGTCAGGCAGATGTCCGGCAGGTTTGGAACCTCGGGACGTGGCGAAAAGGGGCGATGGATTTTTTTCTGTCCTGTCTAAAATCTGACATATATTTCCCTTCTATACACGTATACTGAAAGATATGTGGATTTAGGAGGGATTTTTTGTGTTTGCGAGAAGAACGGATTTAAATTATTATACGGCCAGAAGACTGGGAGATATGGCGGAATCCTTGGGAAAGCTGGCCAGGGCCTTTGATGAGGACACATCCCGGGAGGGACAGCTTACAAGGGAGGACGGGCTGGCAGCCATGCAGGCTTCAGCAGCCTTGGTATGCGGGGACTGCGCCCGGTGCAGCATCTATGGGGACAGCAGCCGGGAGGACAGCTATTATCTCTACTACCTGCTGCGTACATTTGAGCAGAACGGAAGGGTGGAGGAGGGGGACATGCCCCAGATGTTTCAGGGAGGATGCCCTCGGAAGGGGGATTATCTGGCCCAGTTAAACCGGAGTCTGGGGAGAGCTACCATGAATCTGTCCTGGAAAAACCGCTTTTTGGAGAGCCGGGACGCGGTGATTTCCCAGTTTCGGGAGCTCTCCCTGATTCTGGAAGAATTTTCTCACCAGATTGACCAGGCGAGGGATATCTCAGAGACGTATGGAAACCAGATTCGGAAGCTTTTTCGGAAGCACCATATGTCTGTGGACAACCTCCTCCTGCTGGAGTACGAGAACGGGCAGAGGGAGGCATATATCACGGTAAAAACCACAAATGGGCGGTGCGTGACCGCCAGGGATGCAGCAAGACTGGTATCTCAGGCGGTCTCGGGAACCGGCTGGAGCCCGGCCAAGGACAGCCGCAGCATTGTCAACCGGCAGTATGCTACACTGCGCTTTAAGGAGGACGGGGTCTACCGGATGATTTATGGGGCGGCGCGGGTGCCCAAGCAGGGAGAGCGCTGCTCGGGGGATAATTATACCTTCTGCGAGAGTCCGGGGGATCAGGTGATTATGAGTTTATCGGACGGCATGGGGAGCGGTGAGGAGGCGTGCCGGGAGAGCGGGCAGGTGGTAGATTTGACCCAGCAGCTCCTGGAGACTGGGTTTTCTCCCCGGTCTGCCCTGAAGCTGGTGAATACGGTCCTTCTCCTGTCAGGAGTTCAGCATCCGGCTACCTTGGATTTGAGCTGCGTTGACCTGCACACCGCGGTGCTGGAGGTGATGAAGCTGGGGGCGGTCCCCACATTTATCATGGGCCGGGAGGGCGTGGAGCGGCTGGAGGCCGGCCAGGTTCCCATGGGTGTTCTGAGGGATGCGGAGCCCGTTCTCCTGTCCCGGAAGCTCTGGGAAGGGGACTGCATTGTCATGGTGACGGACGGTGTTCTGGATGCTCTGCCCGGGGAGGACAAGGCGGAATCCATGCGTCAGTTTTTGGAGGGTATGGAGGAGACAGGCCCCCAGGAATTGGCGGAGAAAATCCTGGATTTCGCTGTGGCCTGCATCCCTGCTCCCAGGGATGACATGACGGTTTTGACGGCGGGAATCTGGAAGAGGCCGGACAGAGAGTAAGGTGATACAAATGGACAAGCTGAAAGAACAAATGAAGAAAACAATCGAGGAGCATCATATGCTGCAGCCGGGAGACCGGGTGATTGCGGCCCTGTCCGGGGGCGCGGACTCCGTCTGCCTTTTGGGGCTTTTAAAAGAGATTGCAGGGGATACGGGACTCTCGCTGCGGGCTGTACATGTGCATCATGGACTCAGGGGACAGGAAGCGGACCGGGATGCCGCCTTTGCGCAGGCGCTCTGTGGAAAGCTTTCTGTCCCATGTCATATTATAAAGGTAGACGTCAGGGGCTTTGCCGAAGCGCAGGGCATGTCAGAGGAGGAAGCGGGGCGCCGCCTGCGGTATGAAGCTCTGGAGCAGGAGGCCGATGCGTGGGAGGCGGAAGCCGGTCCGGTGCGGATTGCCACGGCTCACCATAGGGGGGATCAGGCGGAGACGATTCTCCACAACCTCTTTCGCGGCTCCGGCCTCAAGGGGCTGGCAGGAATGCCGTGGGTGCGGGGGAGAATTATCCGCCCCCTTCTGGAGGCGGACCGGGAAGATATCCTGGCATGGCTGAGGGAAAACGGGCTTGCCTGGGTGGAGGACTCTACTAATTCCTCCGGCGAGTATACGAGAAACCGCATCCGCCGTGATATTCTGCCGGCTATTGAGCGGGAGGTCAATCCCGGGGCGGCGGCCAATCTCCTGCGCCTCGGCACCCTGGCTGGGATGGCGGACCGCTTCCTGGAGAAGCAGGGGGAGTCCTGGGTCAGAACCTATGGGCGGCGCCGGGAGGACGGAAGTTTGTATCTCCCCGACGCGGCATTTTCGCAAAAGAAAGAGGATGAGAAAATCGTCCGGATGTACGGGCTGCTGGAGATATTAAAGGAAGAAGCCGGGGGAAGCAGGGATCTGGGGCTTGTCCATGTAGAACAGATCCTGGGGCTTTTGGAGAAGCAGGTGGGCCGCCGGATATTTTTGCCCCGAGGAGTGACCGCCGGGCGGGAATATGAAGGGATATCCATCTGCAAAACAGGCGGAAACCCTCGGGCAATGGCGGAAAATACAGTGCTTCCCGCTGTGGAAATCCAATGTTTTCCTTACAAAAAGGGGGAAGAAATTCCCAAAAATGTGTATACGAAATGGTTCGACTGTGATAAAATAAAGGATACGCCCGTGGTGAGAACCCGCAGACAGGGAGATTACATGATTTTGGAGGACGGAAGTAAAAAGAGCATCCGGCGCTTCATGATTGATGCCAAGATTCCCAGGGAGGAGCGCGAGCAGATTCCTCTTCTGGCGGACGGCTCCCATGTGATGTGGGTGATAGGCAGCCGCATCAGCGGATATTACAAGATAAGCTCGGACACTGAGCGGGTGATGGAGGTCCGGGTAAAGGGCGCAGCATACGAAAGGGAGGAAAAAAGCCATGGCAGATAAGATACGCGTACTGCTGACCGAGGAGGAAGTAGACCGGCGCATCAATGAGGTGGCAGAGGAGATAAACAGGGATTACGCGGGAAAGGCGATTCACCTGATCTGTATATTAAAAGGCGGTGTGTTTTTTACCTGTGAGCTGGCGAAACGTCTGAAGGTGCCGGTTTCCATGGACTTTATGTCCGTGTCCAGCTATGGGGCCGGAACAGTATCCAGCGGCGTGGTCCGTATTATCAAGGATTTGGATGAACCGCTGGAGGGAAAGGATGTTCTGATTGTGGAGGATATCATTGACTCCGGAAGAACTTTGTCCTATCTGATTGAGGTATTAAAGCAGAGAAATCCGGCCAGCATCCGCCTGTGTACTCTTCTCGATAAACCGGAGCGGAGGGTGAAGAAGCAGGTGAAGGTGGATTACACCTGTTTTGCCATACCGGATGAGTTCGTAGTCGGTTATGGACTGGATTATGATCAGAAATACAGAAACCTTCCCTATATCGGAGTGGTGGAGCTGGACGAGGAAAATAGCACAGGTAAGGAGGCAGTTCGTTGAGACAGCAGCAGACATTCAGAGGCTTTTTATTCATACTTCTGATGCTGATCGTGCTGGCAACCGTGATGGGGCTTCCCCACGGGATGCAGGCAGATAAGGTCACAAGTCAGGAGTTTGTTCAGATATTAGATTCCGGGCAGATTGCGGAGGTATCCATACGTCCGAATGCCCAGACGCCCACAGGCGAGGCAGTAGTGACCCTGACAAACGGTGATGTGATCCGTCAGAATTTTACGGATGTGCAGCAAGCCCAGAAGCTCTTTGATGACAGGGGCATCGACTATGTGATTGAGGAGGTGCCACAGGAAAATTATCTGGTGACAATCCTTCTGCCCTTCATGCTTTCCATCGTGGTAGTTGTGGTCATCCTTATGGTAATGAACCGGGGGGCTGCCGGAGGCGGCGGGGCAAATGCCCGGATGATGAATTTTGGAAAGAGCAGGGCTAGGCTTAGCCGGGACAGCAAGGTGAACTTTTCTAATGTGGCCGGCTTGAAGGAGGAAAAAGAAGAACTGGAAGAAGTGGTGGATTTCCTGAAAAATCCACAGAAATACACCAGCGTGGGCGCAAGAATTCCCAAAGGACTTCTTTTGGTCGGGCCGCCCGGAACAGGAAAGACCCTCTTGGCCAAGGCTGTGGCCGGAGAGGCGGGAGTTCCTTTCTTCTCCATCTCAGGTTCCGATTTTGTGGAAATGTTCGTGGGCGTGGGCGCCTCCCGCGTCAGGGATTTGTTTGAGGAGGCCAAGAAGAATTCGCCCTGTATTGTGTTTATTGACGAGATTGACGCGGTGGCCCGGCGCAGAGGTACAGGCATGGGCGGCGGACACGATGAAAGGGAGCAGACCTTAAACCAGCTTTTGGTAGAGATGGATGGCTTCGGCGTGAATGAGGGTATTATCGTCATGGCCGCCACCAACCGGGTGGATATCTTGGATCCCGCCATTCTTCGTCCCGGCCGGTTTGACCGGAAGGTGGCTGTGGGACGGCCGGATGTGAAGGGACGCGAGGAGATATTAAAGGTGCATTCCAAGGAAAAGCCTTTGAGCGAGGACGTGGATCTGCACCGGGTGGCCCAGACCACTGCGGGATTTACCGGAGCGGATCTGGAAAATCTGATGAACGAGGCTGCTATTTTGTCCGCAAGGGAGAACCGGAGGTTTATCCGGCAGAATGATATTGACCGGGCATTTGTGAAGGTGGGAATCGGCGCCGAGAAGCGGAGCAAAGTGATCTCGGAGAAGGATAAGAAGATTACGGCCTATCACGAGGCAGGACACGCGATTCTCTTCCATGTGCTGCCGGATGTGGGGCCGGTTCACACGGTGTCCATTATTCCCACGGGAATCGGAGCGGCAGGCTATACCATGCCTCTCCCGGAAAAGGATGAGATGTTTAATACCCGGGGGCGGATGCTCCAGAGCATTATGGTTGATCTGGGAGGCCGCATCGCGGAGGAGTTGATTTTTGACGATATCACCACCGGGGCGTCCCAGGATATCAAGCAGGCTACGGGACTGGCGAGGGCCATGGTGACCCAGTACGGCATGTCCGATAAAGTGGGCATGATCCAGTATGGGGACGACGGCAGCGAGGTGTTTATCGGCCGGGATTTGGCGCATACCAAGTCGTACGGCAACGAGGTGGCTGATACTATTGACAGCGAGGTGAAGCGGATTATCGACGAGTGCTATCAGAAGGCCAAGAAGATCATTGGAG
>CALWBS010000109.1 GCA_944376135.1 uncultured Enterocloster sp. | reverse complement strand
AGGCTCCATAAGGCATTTCTCCGCCCCGTACAGGCAGCCCACCGCCACCCGGGAAAATCCCATCTCCCGGCAAAGGCCCGTCCGCATGGAGGCAGCCATCACCTGCTCGCCCACAATCAGAACCGAGGGCGCCGCATCTGCCTGGGCACCGCCCGGGCCATCCGCATCCTTCCAGAACCGGGAGACCTGCTCCCGGGCTGTCCGCTCCAGCGCTGCAAGCCATTCCCCCTGCGCCTGCTCCCCCGCAGGAAAGCCGCACAGATGGGGAATGCGGTATTCCCGCTCCAGATACCGGGCCGTCAGAAGGCCGAACCGGGAGACCGCCACATTCACCTGGGCCGTCCCCGCCCTGCGAAGCTGCTCCAAGGTGTAGTCCATCGCCAGGGTAAGTCCCACCTCATAGCCGGCGTCTTCCAGAAACGCTTTAAGAAGCCCTATCTCCTGCCCCTTATAGAAGTCCATGGGCAAAGCGCCCAGGATATTGACCCTGCCCGACCGGCGCTCCCCGGACGGCGCAAACCGCCGCAGAAGCTCTGCCGCCGCCATGTAGGCGCCCTTATCGTAATAAGCCGTACCCGTGGTGTTAAATCCCATGCTCACAATTCCCGTGCGTGCCTCAAGCTCTCGGGCAACTCCCTCAAGATCCGCTCCGATTACCATAGGAACCGGGCTTCCGATCAGGGCCAGGATGTCCGGCCGTATGTCCTCGGCTGCGCGGATCATTTTCCGAATCAGCTTCTCATCATCTCCCAGCACCGCGTCGATCTCCCGCAGGCCGGAACAAAAGATCCCGGAGGCGGAGCCGTACCAGCGGGGTTCGTCATAGCCCGTATAGTTGCCTGTGCAGCCGGAGCCGTCGTGCATGGCCGTCACGGTTTTGAGGTCAAAGAGCACCGCCGCTGCGCCGGAATAATCCGGCGAAAATGGGGGAAGCCACAAGGATATTCTCGCCATCTCTACACCACCAATCCATAGCTGTCTATGAGGGCCTCCAGGTCCGTGGGAGCCGCAGCTCCTGCCGCCAGAATCTTCATCAGGCGCACAATTCCATCGTAACCGAAATTTCCCTCATCGTTAAACAGGTCCGTCACATACCGGGAACCGGCCAGGTAGGCCCCTTCCACGCCGAGAGCCAGACTTTCCGGAAGCCGCCGGTCAAAGAGCACCGCCCGGTGATGCTCCGTCTGAAAACTCTCTACCTCGGGGTGATATTCCTCAAGCCACGCCAGATGTCCCTTGTCAAACGCCGGGCACTCCTGGCACTCCACCCGAACCACTGAAAATCCCCAGGAGAGAAGGGCCTTTGCCAGCCCAAAGGGCTGGGCCACAGCAGTGGCGTCAATCACAATCGGAAGCTCTCCCACCGCTGTCCTGGCCTCCTTTACGGCCTCCTCAGCCTGGCTGCGGCAGGCTGCAAGGTCAAAATCCGGTTCTCCCTGACAGCCCAGGAAAGCGCCGAGCTTCCTATAGTTTTCTTCAATCTCCTCCGGCAGATAGGTGACCGGAAGAAACAGATAGGGCGTGCCGATTCTCTCCTCCATCTGTTCTGCCGCCTGCCTTCCCGCAGCCCCCAGCACCAGATTCGCCCGGCTCTTTCCCATCTCCAGATATCCGTCATAGGTGGAGTATTGGGAGATATGCCGCAGCGCAGGTACCCCGCAGGCCTCTAAAAATCCGTAAAGCTCGCTGGACTGTGCCACAGCCGCCAGATTGCCGATGGAATTGACTGAAGCGTCCTTTGCCCCGTTCCAGGTAAGGCCGCAGTACAAATTATTCTGAACCGATACAGGAGGCGGCGTCTTAGAGCCCATGGAAATAGGATTCATATGTCCGGTGAGAAAATGAACGTCCGGATGCATTTTTCCAAGCCTTTCCCGGAGCGCCTCATGATCCGTGCCAAGAAGGTCGTCCAGGCAGCTTACAAATATGTAGAAAGCCCGGGGCCGCTTTTTCAGTGTGCCCAGCACCTCCTCCACCGCATGAGGTATCAGGTCGTCATAGCCGTCAATGATATCCTTCTGGTCCACGTACAGGTAAAACAGCCGGTCTTTCAATCCCTGGCGCATGGCTCCAATCGCCCCATGGCGCCCGCAGGCGCTGGGACATACAAACAGCTGGACGCTCTCCGGCAGCAGCATTCCGATGCGCACCACGCCCCAGTCTCCATGTCCGGGCGAGGAATAGTGAAGGGTATTCTCAAAGCAGCAGTTCACTGTCCAATCACCTCCAGCACTTTGTCCGCCAATGTCTGATAGTTTGCCGCCATCGGGCTGTCAGGAAACGCCTCAATCACGGTCTTTCCCTGGTTTTCCGCAAGCTGCACCGTCTTATCCCTGGGCACAGTGTGGAGCACTCGCGTATGCATTTCCCCGGCGGCTTTCCTGACCAGCTCGTCCTCATCCTCCACATTCCGGGAGTTCTGGATGATTCCGGAGAGCTTGGCATAGCCTCTTTTTCCAAAATTTCCAATAGCCCTGGCAATGTTGTCCGCGGCAAACAAGGCCATCATCTCCCCCGAAGTAACGATGAATACATTGTCCGCATAACCGCCCCGTATGGGCATGGCCAACCCTCCGCAGACCACGTCACCCAGCACGTCATAAAACACAATATCCGGCTGATAAACCGCAAATGCATCCAGCTCTTCCATTTTTTCAAATGCGGTGATGATTCCCCGGCCCGCGCACCCAATGCCCGGTGTTGGGCCTCCTGATTCCACGCAGACCACATTTCCATACCCGGCAAAGCAAATGTCCCCCAGCTCCACCTGGTCGTCCTTCTCCCGGAGCATATCCAGCACCGTGGGGATTTTTCTTCCCCCCATCAGATTCTTGGTAGAATCTGCCTTGGGGTCGCAGCCAATCTGCATCACCCGAAGTCCTTTCCGTGCCAGAGCCGCCGATAAATTGGAGGCTGTGGTTGATTTTCCAATTCCTCCTTTACCGTAAATTGCAATCTTCTTCACGATGTCTCCTCCTGCGTTAGTCTAAGCTAATTAGCAATCACGAACCAACTATAACATCTGCAATATTATCTGTCAATTAGAGTTATTGATTAAAATTCTCTGTAACCTCCATTTACAGAGAAAGGCAGGCCCCGAGGGACCTGCCTGTACTTGTACATGCCGTTCACGGCGATTATTTATTTTTTTTGCGGGGATGGTTCACCGGCCATGCGGGCTCCTGCCCCGAGAGCACCAGGTGAATCTGGGAGGCGGCCTGAACCGCCATCAATTTCATGCATTCCTCCGTATTGGATGCCATGTGGGGCGTTACCACCACATTATCCATGGACAAAAGGGGGCTGTTCCTATCGAAAGGCTCCTTGTCAAGAACATCCAAAAATGCCCCGGCAAGCTGTCCCCCGCGCAGAGCATTTTCCAGCTCCCGCTCTTTTACCACCTCTCCCCTGGCACAGTTGATCAGATAAGCGGAAGGCTTCATCAGCCCGAACTCCCGCCCACCCACACAGCCGCGGCTCTCTTCTGTCAGAGGCATATGGAGGCTGACAATGTCCGACTGGGAAAATACCGTGTCCCAGTCCGCTTTGCGGACATAATCCGGCACCTGCGTCTCCCCGATATGAGGACTGTACGCCAGAATCTTCATGTCCAAGCCATAGAAGGCTTTTTGCGCCACCCGGCTGCCTATTCTTCCAAAGCCCACAATCCCCAAGGTCTTTCCCTCCAGGTCCATTCCCTTATGGCTGTTCTTAAAGTAAAAATCCTTGCGCCCCAGAGCCTCATGGAGCAAAAACATCCGCTTGGCTGCGGCAATAATTGCCCCCAGAGTAAACTCTGCCACGGAATTTGTGGTGGAATCCGGCGCATTGGTCACCCAGATTCCCAACTCCTCCGCTGCTTTGATGTCCACATTGTTATAACCGGCTCCGTGACGGGCCACAATCTTCAGCTTTTTCCCCGCCTCCAAAACAGCCCGGGTCACCTGCGCGGTGCGCAGCAAAATGGCATCACAGTCCGCCACATCCCGAATCAGGTCCTCCTCTCCGGTCCCTGTGCCCATCCTTACCTCATATCCAAAACGGAGCAAATCTTCTACTCCCTCCTCGGCAATTTCCTGTGGAATCAGTACTTTGTATGCCATTTTTTCTTTCTCCTCTTCTTTTGTTGTCTTTTAGCGCACCAGACAGGGCTTCTTGGAATCGTACTTCCACCCGGGAATCAGGTACTGCATCGCCATCGCGTCGTCCCGGTCATGGCTTTCCATCTGGTTGTACAGACGGTTCGCCTCCATCACGCGCTCCATGTTCAGCGTCACTCCAAGTCCCGGCTTATCCGGCACCTCCAGATACCCGTCCTTTATCTGCGGCG
>CALWBS010000108.1 GCA_944376135.1 uncultured Enterocloster sp. | reverse complement strand
TAATCAATCGGCTTCGCCGCAAATTTTGAGCGATTTGTCAAGCGTTTTTTGAAAAAAGTGGGTGATTTTTTTGAGATAGGGGTCGGAAAGCCTTACAAAATCAGGGCTGAAGATTCCGAGAAGTTATTGTATTTAAAAGGAGGACTATTATGCCACTTATTCCGCTCAGGCCTGTTATGGAGGCTGCTATGAAACATGGGTATGCTCAAGGGGCATTTAATGTCAATGCTGTGGCACAAGCTAAAGCAGTTATTGAGGTCCATGAAATGTTCCGTTCGCCGGCAATTCTGCAGGGAGCGGATCTGGCCAACGGCTTTATGGGAGGGTGTACGGATTTTGCTCACGCCAGTCTGGAGAACAAGAAAATTGGAGCAAAAAATATTGCCGCTGCAGTAAGAAAATATGGGGAAAATTCTCCGATTCCCATTGTGCTGCACTTGGACCACGGGAGGGATTTTGATTCCTGCGTAGCGGCTATAGAGGGAGGATACACCTCGGTGATGATTGATGGTTCCTCCCTGCCTTTTGAGGAGAATGTAGAGCTGACCCGCGAGGTCGTCCGATACGCTCATGCGCGGGGCGTCAGCGTGGAGGGAGAGCTGGGGGTTTTGGCAGGTGTGGAAGATCACGTATTTGCGGAAAATTCTACCTATACCAATCCCCTAGCTGCTGTGGAATTTTTTAAAAAGACCGGTGTAGATGCGCTGGCAATTTCCTACGGGACCATGCATGGGGCTTCCAAGGGAAAGAATGTAAAGCTGCGAAAAGAAATAGCCATAGCGATTCGGGAATGCTTAAATCATGAAGGGATTTTCGGCGCCCTGGTGTCCCATGGCTCATCCACGGTTCCTCAATATATTGTGGATGAAATCAATGTCCTGGGCGGGTGCCTGTCCAATGCCCATGGCATCTCCATCGAGGAGCTCAAGGCGGCGATTCCGTGCGGCATCAATAAGATAAATGTGGATACGGATATCCGTCTGGCTGTGACGCGGAATATGAAGGAATATTTTGCCGCCTGTCCGCAAAAGCGCACGAGCTCCTCTGTGGGCCCGATTTACGATCTGTTGGAGGCAAAGCGGGAACAGTTTGATCCCAGGGTATTCCTGCCCCCCATTATGGATACGGTGATGTATGGGAAGATTCCGGACCAGGATGTGGCGGATATTGTGGACTGCGTCGAGCGAGGGGTCAAGGAGGTCGTGGGAACTTTGATCGTGGAGTTCGGCTCCTTTGGAAGAGCGCCTCTGGTGGAGCAGACCGGTCTGGAGGAGATGGCCCGGCGCTATAAAAATGCCTAAAATAACGGAGTAGGAGGAAGTAAGACTATGAAGTATGAACATCTCTGGGCAGATATGCACAGCAATATCCATCACGGGCAGATGGGACAATTGGAGCAGTGGTACCGTCACGCAAAAGAGGTGATGGATTTCTGGCCTATCGCCTATTATCCTTTTGCCATCCGCGTGACGCCTGCAGGCGGGGAGCTGGAGGATTTGATTCCCGAGGAGCAGTACCGGGCGGACTGGGAGAGGATTAAGGAGCTGGCAAAAAAGGCCAGAGCCGAGGGCTGGCCTTTCTTCCCAGGGTATGAATGGCAGGGAAATGGAAGGGACGGTGATCACAATGTATTTTTTCCGGGAACGGAGGGACCCTTTTATCACCCCATGACCTACGGGGAGCTGCGGGACGCCCTAAAGCCCCTTGGAGCCATCGGGATCCCCCATCATGTTGCCTATCAGCCCGGCAGCAGGGGAAAGAACTGGGACACTCACGACGAGGAATTTTCCCCGGTAGCGGAGATTTATTCCAGTCACGGGAGCAGCGAAAACGACGAGACCTCCTTTCCTATGGAGCGCCATGAACACATGGGCCCCCGGACCGATATTACCTGCTATGAGGCGGGGCTGGATAAGGGGCTTAAGGTGGGCTGCATCGCCTCGGGGGACAACCACACAGTGCCGGGGGAGAGCGATCACGGCATGATGTGCGTACTCAGCAAAAGCCGCAGCCCGGAGGATATCTGGGAGGGAATCCGGGCGCGCAGAACCTACGGAGTAAGCCGCAGCCGGATGGTGATTGACTACCAGTTAAACGATGTCCCCATGGGCGGCGTCATCGCTCCAGGCGAGGCAGTATTCTCCTTGGATGTAACGGCGGCCAATGCCATTGACCGGGTGGAATTTCTGGAAGACAATATTCTGGAGAAAATGATTGTCCACTCCGGGACATGGGAGAGGACACCCTTAAAGGAAAAGGGACGGTATAAATTCGAGGTGGAATTTGGCTGGGGACCGGAGACGCGTCTGTTCCCGGATGCAGCCGCGAAGGTGTGGGAGGGAAAGCTCTGCGTTCCCGGCCGCATTCTCAGCGTGGAAAAGCTCTGGAATAGCTTTGGGCAGCAGATTGTAAGCGAGGAGGAAAAGGAGTGCTCCTTCACGGTGACGACCCACCGGGGGACGGAGACAGGCAAGTGGATGGGACCAAGCCAGGTCAGGCGGGAGGGTTTTGTCTTTGAGGTGGAGGGAAGTCCAGAGGACATCCTTTCTCTGTGGGTGGATGGGCAGGAATACCGTCTCGCCCTTAGGGAGATGCTTGCGGGAACCAGGATTTACTCCCAGTACAGCCAGTGCGAGGAGAAGATTACGGAGAAATTCGGCCCCACGCCCCACTACAGGGATGACTTTGTCTGGCATTGTGCGTTCAAATTCCGGGTGCGCCGGGCAGTACCCGAAGCGGCCTATACGCTCCATGAAGAGTTCCCGGTCGTCCTTAAAGCGGGGAGCCAGTACAGGCTGCGCGTTTGGCTGAAAAACGGGGATGCGGCCTGGACCAGCCCAATTTTCTGCCGTCTGTAAAAACGCAAAACACTCTGCGGCAATCTCGGGCAAAACGCGTTATCGGCGCCCTTTGTCTGATGCTTCGCTATACGGAAAAGGGGGTATAAAACTTCCCCCTTTTTTTATGCCAGAAAAAGGATATACTGATAGTATAAACAAAAAGCAATAGAAAGCAGGGTGATTGTGTGAACAAAAAAACAAGCGGCCTGGCAGACAGGATTCCCCCTAAGGGATGGCTGGTGATTTCCCTTATCGCAGCCATTATTGTCTGGACGATTCTCTCGGTGCTCCCGAAGACGTCCCGCAGCTTCCCAAATGTGATTGTGACAATTCAGCAGATTAAGGTGATGCTGGACAGAGGAGTACTCCTAACGGATATCGCCAGCAGCCTTATTTCCGTCAGCGCGGGCTATGTACTGGGATTTGTGCTGGCGCTTCCCATGGCTATCCTCATGGCGTGGTATGTGCCGGTGCGCAATGTGTTTCAGCCGTGGATTGTATTTATCCGCAACATTCCACCTCTGGCTTATGTGCCCCTTATCGTTATGACGGCGGGTGTGGGACGCAAGCCTCAGATTATCGTTATCACAATAGCAACCTTTTTGATTATGTGCATCACCATCTACCAGGGCGTGCTCAATATTGACGAGACGCTGATTCGGGCGGCACGGGTTCTGGGTGCAAAGGACAAGGATATCTTCATTCGGGTGATTGCGCCGGCAAGCCTTCCCTTTATTTTGACCGCTGTTCGTCTGGGCGCGTCCACGGCGTTAACCACTTTGATCGCTGCGGAGTCTACGGGAGCCAGCGCCGGTCTGGGAATGCGTATCCGTTCTCTGAACAGTAATTATGAGGCCAAACCTATGTTGCTTTACATTATACTGATCGGAATTATCGGAATTACGGTGGAGAAGGCAATCCGCTATGCAGAGAGGAGGCTTACGGGATGGCAGGAGAAGATAGAAGTGTAAAGGTAAAAATCCAGGATGTGAAGATGGTGTTTAATACCCGTAAAGGGGAAATGGTGGCTTTAAACGGCGTGAACTTGGATATACATAACAATGAATTTGTTACTGTGGTAGGCCCTTCGGGCTGCGGTAAATCTACCCTGCTTAACATTATCGCCGGACTTTTAAAGCCTACGTCCGGCAGCGTGCTTTGCGATGGCCGAGAAGTGGACGGCGTGGGTCGGGAGAGAGGCGTAGTGTTCCAGCAGTATGCGCTGTTCCCCTGGCTGACAGTAAAAAAGAACGTATGCTTCGCACTGGAGATGCGCGGTCTCAAAGGGGAAGAAGCAGAGCGGGAGGCTCTCAGGTATCTGCGCATGGTGGATCTGGAAAAATTTGCGGATCATTATCCAAAGGAGCTGTCCGGAGGTATGAAGCAGAGGGTAGCTATCGCCAGGGCCTATGCGGCGGAGCCGGAGATTCTTCTGATGGATGAGCCTTTCGGCGCACTGGATGCACAGACCAGGGCCCAGCTCCAGACCGATCTTTTAAACACCTGGGAGAACCAGAAAAAGACATGCTTTTTTATCACTCACGATGTGGATGAAGCAATCATCCTGGGCCAGCGCTGTGTGATTATGAGCGCCCGGCCCGGAAGGATTAAGCGTATTGTGGATATTGATATTCCCTATCCGAGAACCCAGGAGACGCGCATGGCTCCAGAGTTCAACCGCCTGAAAAACGAAATATGGGGAGAGGTTTATAAGGAATATCTGGAAGTCCGCAAATAAAATATAAAATGGAGGACAAGTACATGAAAAAAACGGTTGCAATGCTGATGGCTGCGGGTCTGGCGCTTTCCCTCTGCGCATGCTCGAGCGGCGAAACACAGACAACAGCTGCCCCTTCCCAGGCAGCTACAGAGGCCGTAAAGGAGGAGACTGCGGCAGAGGAGAGTGCTGGCGAGGAGGTGCCTGCAGACCTGGAAGAAGTGACGCTAAACATTGCTTACATGCCCAATTACTCCAGTCTTGCGGAGGTAGTGAGCGGAGACCATATGGGCTATTTTGCAGAGCAGGGCATTAAGGTGAACCTGGTGGAGTTTGCTGATGGTCCGACAATTATAGCGGCTATGGAGAATGGTTCCATTGACATCGGCTACATCGGCTCCGGCGCTCATAAATTGTGCATCAACGGACAGGCAAAGATTTTCTGCTTTGCCCATTGCGGCAATGGTGATGCGGTTATGGCCCTAAAGAGTCATGGAATCGAGACCGCCGCTGATTTAAAGGGAAAGACTGTGGGCTATGCTTCCGGAACCTCTAGCGAGACAATTTTACAGAAGACTCTAGCATCCGCCGGGCTGACCATGGATGATATCAACGCCATGGAGATGGACGCCTCTGGAATCGTCAGCGCCATGATTTCCGGATCCCTGGATGCATGTGCTCTCTGGAGCCCGAGTACCCTGGCGGTTACCGATCAACTGGGAGATGACGCGGTGAAGCTGGCGGATAATCTGACCTTCGCCGACCAGTCTGCCTCTGTTTCTTCCTGGATATGCATGAACGCGTATGCAGAGGAGCATCAGGATATTCTTCTGCGCTTTGTCAAGGGGCTTTACAAGGCCAAGGACTATCGGGCCGATGAGTCTAACGCGGCACAAATCAGTGAATGGATCGCAGCACAGTGCGGTCTGGATTACGACACGGTCTATGCGCAGCGCGGTGATGCCCAGTGGCTCACCAGCGAGGAGATGCTAGCCAGTGTCGAGGACGGGACCATGGAGAATCTTTACAAATCCCAGCAGGACGGCTTTATTGCCACCGGTGAGGTGGAGAGCGAGGTTCCGGTTGCGGATTACGTGATGTTTGATCTGATGCTGGAAGCTGCAGGCAAATAAGAGGCAAGCGGAACAACAAAACGATATTTTCTATGTGGGGCGATCGGTGCGCAGGTTGCCCCATATTGCAGTAAAAAGCCAAGGCAAGAAAATATCGGGAGCATCGGGAAAGTCAGGAAAGGGGGCGGGGGAACATGCCGCTTGTCGCTGCAATCAGCTTGTTTGCGGTCTTTTTTATATTATGGGCAGTGACCAAAAAATGGAGCTATCTGTTTCCCTGCCTTCTGGCGGCCAGTCTGACAGAATATCTGGTATTTACACTGATGTATATTGCAAAAAAGGGAGGAATCGGAGACTCGATCCGCTTTCTTTTGTTTTTGTCCGATGATTTGCGCAGATACCTTCAGTATACGCGCCTCACATTGCAGCAGCTGAGCTTTGGGCTGGCAATCGGACGTTTTTTATTTCCTTGGCTGTTTCTCCTCACCGCTGTTTCGTACTATTCCGATAGTAAGCGGTGGGGTGGCCTGCGCAAGTATCTCTGGTTGACAGTGCTGCCCCCGGCGATCTCCCTGATTATCTACTACCCTCCGGTTTTTGTGCGGGCGGTAACGATGAGGGAAATGCAGGAGGCCGTTGCTTTTCTGTCATTCGGCTGGATTGGGGTCTATTTGATTCTCGGTACGGTTCTACTTGTGAGGGAGCCAAGGAATCTGCGGATTCGCTATATCCGCAGAGCTGCTGTCATGCGCGGTCTTTTGCTGTTCAGCGCGGGGGCGCTCTATGCTCTGTACTGCCCCCAGGATCCGGCCCAGGTCTATCTTCTTTACCACGATACGGCGCTTCCGCTGTTTGGGCTGTGGTATTTAAACCCTTATCTGTCCCAGGAACTTTATCTGCTTGTCCTGGGAGCCAACCTTGTTTTTACAGCTCTGGGGGCGTTTTCCATGATGACTATGGCCCGCCTGGAATGGTCTCAAAACCAAGACGATATCCGTCTCCAGTACAAATACGATGCGGCCAGCCTGGGAAGCAGTGTCTTTGTGCATGGAATTAAAAATCAGCTCCTGGCAAACCGGGTGCTTTGCAGACGGCTTTTGGAACAGTTCGGAAGAGAGACGCCGGACCGGGAAGCGATGGAAGCGGGGGCTCGACAGCTTGCGGAGAACAATGAGGAACTTTTGCGCCATGTGGAAGAGCTGCATAAAAGCTTCCGGTCCAATGTGCTGTCCATGCGCCAGTATGCCCTCGCGGAAGTGGTGGAGGAGGCTCGAGCTTCCTTGCTGCGGAAATATCCGGAGGCCCTTGTGGAAGTACAGATTCCAGAGGGGCTGAGTGTCTTTGCCGACAAGGCGCATTTGACGGCGGCGCTGGGGAATCTCCTTACAAACGGCTGGGAGGCAACCCTGGAGGCAAGGCGCCAGGAGCCCCTCACCATCACCTGCTATGAAAAGCGCAGGCATGTGGGCATCTGTGTGAGGGACTGCGGCGTGGGAATTGGTGCTTATGAGCTGGAGCGGATTTTTGAGCCCTTTTATTCCAGCAAAAATTCTACCTCCAACTGGGGGCTGGGTCTATATTATGTGCGGAATATTGTAAAAAAGCATATGGGAAGCATCAATGTGGAAAGTGAGCCGGACAAGGGAACACGATTTTTTATCCTGCTCCCTAAGCTTTTGCCGAAACGCCGGGAAAGACGAGGAAAAAGAACATGAGTATTCGAATTATTGTTGCGGAGGATGTGGATGTGCTTCGGGAGGAGCTGGTATTTCGTCTGAATGACCAGCCGGATATGGAGGTGGTGGGGGAGGCGTCTACCGGGGCCCAGGCCGTTTTGCTGGCCAGAGAGAGGGAGGCGGACGTGGCTCTGCTGGATATAGAGATGGAGAGCATACGGGCTGGAATCGAGGCAGCGGCCCGGATTCATCCGGAAAAGCCGGATATGAAAATTATTTACTTGACGGCCCATGACAGCGACGATATGATTCTGACAGCTATGGCAACAGGGGCAGTGGATTACTTTGTCAAGGGAAATGAGGATGAGACCCTTTTTTCTCATATACGGATGGCCTACAGGGGCACTCCCATGATGAGCGGCAGGGCGCAAGGGGTGGTTTTGCGGGAATATTCCCGGCTGCGCCGGAATGAGGCAAGTCTGCTGTATTTTGTAAACACGCTATCCCTTCTCACGCCTACAGAGAGGGAGTTGATTCGATATCTGCTTCTTGGCATGAATGCCAGACAGATCAGTGAGGCCAGAGTGGTGGAGTTGGACACGGTAAAATCACAGATTCACAACATCCGAAATAAGTTCGGCTGCGGGCGGACAAAAGAGATTGTTAACCAGATACGGGCCCTAGGGTTAGAATATCTGTTCCGGTAGGGAAGCCCCGGCCGCCGGGATTTTGGAGCTGTTCGGCGGCGAAACAAGATGTGGATAAGATTATGATTAGGAGGTAAGAGAAATGCTTGATAAGACATATTATGGAATTTCACAGGAGGAACTTGGAAGGGAATCCAAAATTCCCGTAGTGAAAATGGAGGATTCTATCCAGGTTTTTAAAGCGATGGCAGACTGTATGGCGGACTGCATTGCGGAGCATAACCGCCAGGGCAAAAGGACCGTTTTTATCTGCCCCGTAGGGCCAGTGGGGCAGTATCCTCTGTTTGTAGAGCGGGTTAATCGGGAGAAAATCTGTCTGGAAAATGTCTGGTTTTTCAATATGGACGAGTATCTGACGGATGAGGATGCCTGGATTGACAACAGCCATCCTTTGTCTTTCCGGGGGTTCATGGATCGGGAGGTGTACGGGAAGATTGATCCGGAGCTTGTGATGCGGGAGCGTCAGAGGATTTTCCCCGATCCCAAAAATCCCGCCGCTCTGGACGAACTTCTGGACAAACTTGGCGGGGCGGACATCGCCTTCGGAGGAATCGGGATTACTGGCCATCTGGCTTTCAATGAACCCCAGCCTGAGCTTACCCCGGAAGAATTTGCCAAGCTTCCTACGCGGGTGCGGGACATCCTGGCGGAAACCCGGGCAACCAACGCGGTAGGGGATTTGGGAGGTGCCCTGGAGCTCATGCCACGGCGCTGTGTGACCATTGGTATGAGGCAGATATTGGGGGCCAGAAAGATATGCCTGGGTGTATTTAGGGACTGGCACCGGGCTGTGGTGCGGCGGGCCGCCTATGGACAGGTGAGCGCGGAATTTCCGGTGACGCTGGCCCAAAGACATCCGGACGCAGTGATTCTGACCAATGAGAATGCGGCTAAGGAGCCGTTTTAAAGAAAAAGCTGCTATGGAAGACATAAAGCAGGAGGTTTTAAAGAGATGATTTCAATACGGGACAGATTTATTTTCTTTTGATACGTTTCTTTTTCTGCCGTAATCATCGCCGGGCCTGCACTGCCCCGGATCATCGTTGGGATAGCAGGCTCGGCGTTTGCGCGCATATTTTTTCTTTACATGTTCTCATATGGCCGTTTTCGAAGGCTTATGGTCATATTCACGCACACCACATCGCAATCGCTTGACTAAGTATTAGAATAGAATATATACTTTTTTACAACAAATTATACCCAAACGTTTGAGTAAAATTTCTACTTTTTTGCACTGGGATATGCTACAATGATAGCATCAAAGTTCCGGATGATAAAGAAAAACCATAAAAAAGGAAGGTGACAGCCATGTCAGACAATGTTCTTGTGGTGCACGGCGGCGGCCCCACGGCCGTAATCAACTCCTCCCTCTACGGGGTGCTTAAAGAGGCGAAGGAGTGCGGAAAAATCGGAAAGGTTTACGGGGCCATGGGCGGAAGCGAGGCGATTTTAAAGGAGCGCTTCCTGGATCTTCTGCAGTTTCCCGAGGAGAAATTAAAGCTCCTTCTCACCACCCCGGCCACGGCCATCGGTTCCTCCCGGTATGCCCTGGAGGAAGCGGATTATGCGGCGATGCCGATGATTTTTGAAAAATACAACATCCGCTATGTCCTCTTAAACGGCGGCAACGGCACCATGGACACCTGCGGCCGGATTTATCACGCATGCAGAGAGGCGGGCGTGAAGGTGGTGGGGATTCCTAAACCCATTGACAACGACATCGCCATCACGGACCACACGCCGGGATTCGGCAGCGCGGCGCGGTACATAGCGGCCACCACGGCGGAAGTGGGGGTGGAGGTAAAATCCCTTCCCATCCATGTGTGCGTGATTGAGGCCATGGGCCGGAACGCGGGATGGATCGCTGCGGCCTCTGCGCTGGCCAGAAAAAAGCCCGGGGATGCCCCCCATCTGATTTACCTCCCGGAATATCCTTTCAATGAGGAGGAATTTTTGGAGGACGTGAAGCGCCTGCACGAGGAGAAGGGCGGCGTGGTCGTGGTGGCCAGCGAGGGGTTGAAAAATGAGAAGGGCGAGCCCATTGTACCGCCTATTTTCAAGACGGACCGGGCTACCTACTACGGGGATGTGAGCGCCCATCTGGCAAACCTGGTGGTGAAGCGCTTAGGCATCAAGGCGCGGAATGAAAAGCCCGGTATCTGCGGCAGAGCATCCATCGCCTGGCAGTCCCCTGTGGACCGGGACGAGGCGGTACTGGCCGGAAGGGAAGCGCTGCGGGCGGCCATGCGGGGCGAGAGCGGCGTGATGATCGGCTTTATCCGGGACGAGACGCCGGACGGCTCCTATAAGATACATGTGGAGTCCATCCCCATCGAGCAGGTGATGCTGTATGAGCGGGTCATTCCGGAGACTTACGTCAACGAGCGGAAAAATGACGTGACCCAGGAATTTGTGGACTGGTGCCGACCGTTAATCGGGCCGGAGCTTCCGGATTTTATTGATTTTAATGACTATTATGAGGAGGGAAAGAGGAAATGAAGCACATTTTTCTGAATCTGAAGCGGTTTGATATTCCCAAGGAATACGGAGGGGTAAATTCCATCGCACCGGTTGCGCACTGGGGCGCCTGCATCGTGGAGAACACCCAGGAGGCACTAAAAAAATACGCGGGGGATGACGTGGAGTTTGCCATGTATTTTCCGGAAGCTCATGTGCTGGGCGCCGCAGGGGCCCTTTGCCCGGACAGTCCGGTGCAGGTGGGCTGTCAGAGCGTGTACCGGGATGACACGGCGGTGGGCGGCAATTTCGGTGCCTTTACAGCCAACCGCACCGCTAACTCCATGAAGGCGGCGGGCTGCACCACCACCATCATCGGACACTGCGAGGAGCGCCGGGACAAGGCCGGGGTGCTGGCGGAAGCGGGGGTTACGGACACCGCCGCGGTCAACCGGCTGCTGAATAAGGAGATCAAGGCCGCTGTGGCTGCGGGGCTTTCCGTGCTCTACTGCATCGGGGAATCCGCCGAGGAGCAGGAGCAGTGGCAGGAGGTCTTAAAAGAACAGCTGGATACGGGCCTTGCGGACGTGGACAAGAGCAAAGTTACCATTGCCTATGAGCCGATCTGGGCCATCGGGCCGGGGAAAATCCCGCCGGATGCGGCGTATATTACAAAAATCGGAACCTTTGTAAAGGAAGTGACCGGGGGAATGGATGTGGTTTATGGCGGCGGATTAAAGGTTGACAATGCCGAGATGCTCGCCTCCATTCCGGTGATGGACGGCGGTCTCATCGCCTTGACCCGTTTTTCCGGGGATATCGGATTTTACCCGGAAGAGTATCTGGAGATTATCCGCACATATATGGGAAAGTAAAGGGAAAGTAAAAACGAAAGGAGACGAATTATGAGATTAGAATTTGAATA
>CALWBS010000107.1 GCA_944376135.1 uncultured Enterocloster sp. | reverse complement strand
ACAGCTTGAGCCCCACCTGATAGCTCCCCTGTTCGCCGGCAAACATGGAAAAGCTCTCACTGCTGCTTATGGTAATCTGGTCTGCGGGGATATTGCTCTGCCCGCCCAGGGAAACCTCCCTGCTCTCGCTGAAAATTGTGGCCGCGAGAGGCAGCCCGAAATCAAACTCCTCCTCTTGATTTTCCAGAATGCTCACCCGGTCCGGCACCGCCCGGTCCAGAGAGTACCAGACATATCCTGTGATTCCCAGGGCCGACAGCCAGAACAGACGCCACAGCCACCGGTATACTTTTGATCTTCCCCTCATCTCCTGCCTCCTTTAACTGCGTTCAATACTCTCTCTTAGTATTATCCGGCAGGAGATTTTCAATCTGTTTTATTCTGGTACTTTCGTCCGATCCGCCAGTTCCTTCATTTCCCAAGCATTTTTCAAAACCGCGTCCGTAATCTGCGCGCCGCCTAAAAGTCTTGCAAGTTCTTCTATAGAAGCCTGCTTATCAAGCGGCCGTATGGTCGTCGCGGTCTGGCCGTCCCTGGAAGATTTTGCTATTTCAAAATGCACATCCGCCATAGCCGCGATCTGAGGAAGATGGGTGATGCAGATCACCTGATGGGTCCGGCCGATGTAGGCCAGCTTCTCCGACACCTTCTGCGCTGTGCGGCCGCTAATACCTGTGTCAATCTCATCGAAAATGAGGGTGGGAATGTCATCCGTGTCGGCCAGGACGGTCTTGATTGCCAGCATAATCCGGGAAAGCTCTCCCCCCGAGGCCACATCCTTTAAGGGCCTAAGGGGCTGGCCCGGGTTGGTGGAAATAAGGAACTGGGCCTCATCATAGCCGCCGGGCGTAAAGTGATCCAGCCGCTCAAAAGCCATGGAAAATTCCACATCCAGGAAATTGAGATCCGCAAGCCCTTCCCGTATCTTCTTGGTAAGCCCTTCCGCCGCCTCTTTTCGTATGGAGGAGAGCTTGCCGCAGGCTGCCTCCAAGCGCTCCCTGCAGACCGCAAGCTCTTTTTTCACCGCTTCCCGGCAGGCATCAAAATTTTCCAGCTCCTCAAGCCGCCTGCGCTTTTCCTCCAGGCTGTTTTCTATGTCCTTTACGGTCCGCCCGTATTTAGCCTCAAGCCCTCGAATCAGGTCCAGCCGCTCCTCAATCTGATAAAACGCCTCCTCGTCAAACTCCAAGCCATCCAGATAGGAGGAAATATCCCGGCAGGCATCATTTAAAATGGACTCCCCGTCGTAGAGCTGGTCGCAGATGCCTTTCAGCCCCTCATCATACTGGACCGCTTCCTCCACCGCCCGCAGCGCCGCGGAAATCCCCTCGCTCTGGAGCGCCTCATGGGCCCGTCCAAGATTCTCCGCGATCCGCTTGCCATTTGCCAGACGGCGATGCCTTGCCGTCAGCTCCTCCTCCTCACCCTCCCGGAGGGATGCCTCCTCAATCTCCTGGATTTCAAAGCGCAGAAAATCCGCCTCCCGTATTCTTGCCTCCTGATCCATGGAAAATTCCGCAAGCCGCCCGGACAGGCTCTTATATTTCTGATATTCTTCCGCAATCTGGGATTTCACCGGCTGGGTCCGGGTTCTGACATAGGCGTCCAGAATTTCAAGATGCTTGGATTTGTGGAGCAGAGACTGATGCTCATGCTGACCATGGATATCTAACAAAAGTCCGGTAATCCGGCCCAGTCGGGCTGCCGTCACCGTCTCATCGTTCACCCGGCTGATGCTCCGGGAAGAGGTAATCTTTCGGGACACGATCACCAGTCCATCCGGTGTGGGCTCCAGTCCCATCTCGCGCAGGGCCCTCTCCTTCTCCGCCCCGGACACGGAAAACACCAGCTCGATGTAAGCGTACTCCGCCCCCTGCCGGATGCTGTCCCGGGACGTCTTTCCTCCGAGGGCCATGGTCACGGAGCCGATTATGATGGATTTTCCCGCTCCGGTCTCACCGGTGAGGATGTTGAGTCCTTCTCCGAACTCCACATCCGCCCGCTCAATAAGCGCCAGATTTCTCACATGCAGTTCCAGCAGCATAACAGACCTCCCTCTCTTTAGTTTTCCACCATCTTTTTCAGCTTCTCCATAAGAATAATCGTGTCGTCCACGCTCCGGACCGCACACATAATGGTATCATCCCCGGCAATGCAGCCCACAATCTCGTGGAGCTGTATGGCATCCAGCGCCGCGGCCACCGCCATGGCCATGCCGGACACGGTCTTTATCACCAGAATATTTTGCGCCATATCCATGGAGACAAACCCGTCCTTCAAAATGCGTATGTACTTGATGGCCGAGGTTCCCTTGGGAGCTGCCAGCACCACATACTTCTGCTTTCCGTTCTCCGCCTGTACCTTGGTAAGCTTCAGCTCCCGGATATCCCGGGAAACTGTGGCCTGGGTCACATTGAACCCCGCCTCATTTAACCGCTGTGCCAGCTCCTCCTGGGTCCCGATCTCATATTTTCCAATCAGCTCTACAATTTTGCTGTGGCGCTCCAACTTCATCTCTATATTCCTCCCAAATGGTTGCTGAGATTCTGCATAAAAGAAACCTGCTTCCGCTTTATCATCACTGTCTCCAGCTGGGACCGCTCAATGCAGACACAGTCCCCCTCCTCCAGATTGACAAAGGTATCCCCATCAAAGGACACCACTTGTCCGCTGTTCTCCACTCGGATACGCACCTTATCCTCTGGGGCCAGCACAAGGCTCCGGGCATTCAGGGAATGGGAGCAGATAGGGGTCATTACCATCATCCTGGCCGCCGGAGAAATGACAGGACCTCCGGCAGAAAGGTTATAGGCCGTGGAACCCGTGGGCGTTGACACCAGCACGCCGTCCGCCGAATAAGAGTTCAAATACTCGTCATTCACATACACGCTGTAGCGCAGAACCTTCAGCGGGTCCAGCCGGGTGACGGCAATCTCATTGAGGGCAATGTCCTCCAAAAGGAGCTCTTTTCCTCTGAGCGCCTCCCCCCTTATCATCATCCGGTGCTCCAGCTGGTATTTGTCATCCAGGAGGGCATCCATGGCCTGGGCCATATCCTCCTGACGGCTGACCTGGGTTAGAAATCCCAGATGCCCCCGATTAACGCCCAGAAGGGGCAGATTGCGGCCGGCTAAATCCCTGGCGGCCTGAATCAAGGTTCCGTCTCCGCCGATAGTAATGACGCACTCCGTCTCCGGAGGCACCGGCCCCTGCAAAGTGCAGCAGGCCCCCCGGCCCTCCAGATATTCCAAGATCCGATCCCTGGTCTCACGGGCATATTTTTTATTGTAATTCGCAATAATGTAAAAATACTTCATCTTCCGCTCCCATGCGCCCGTTAATCCAATGCTTCGTGAGCCTGCTCCACCCGCTCTGCTGCCTGGCGAAGAAGCTCCTTAGGCAGGCCGGACGCGGCAGAGGCAGACGGCTCTGATACCGCGCCTTCCTTCTGTAAGTGCAGCAGATACTCAATATTTCCCTCCGGCCCCTTGATAGGTGAAAACTCCAGATGCAGAACCTGAAATCCCAGGGACAGGGCAAAGGCCATCACCTTCTCAATCACTTCCCGGTGTACCGCCTTGTCCCGCACCACGCCCTTCTTGCCCACCTTTTCTCTTCCCGCCTCAAACTGCGGCTTTATCAGGCAGACGATCTCCCCCTCCGGCGCCATGAGCGCCTGCACAGGCCCCAGAACTTTCGTCAGGGAAATAAAGGACACGTCGATGCTTACAAAGGACGGCGGCTCCCCGATATCCCCCGGGGTCACATAGCGGATATTGGTCCGCTCCATGCAGACCACCCGCTCGTCCTGGCGCAGCTTCCAGTCCAGCTGCCCGTGGCCCACATCCACGGCATACACCTTGGCCGCCCCGTTCTGGAGCATGCAGTCCGTAAACCCGCCTGTGGACGCTCCCACATCCATGCAGACCCGGCCTGCAAGGTTCAGGCCGAAATTTTTCATGGCCTTTTCCAGCTTTAAGCCGCCCCGGCTCACATAGGGAAGCGTATTTCCCCGCACTTCCACAGCCGCCGTCTCCTCAAAGGCGGTCCCCGCCTTGTCCTCCTTCTGGCCATTTACATACACCACTCCGGCCATAATCAGGGCCTTGGCCTTTTCCCGGGAGGCCGCCAGGTTTTTCTTCACCAAAAGCACATCCAGGCGCTCCTTCATCCCTTGATCCACCCTCCCTCTTTCATGGTTCGTATGATGGAATCGCTGTCAATTCCCAGCCCTTCCCGCAGAACTGATACATTCCCGTGCTCCACATAGGCATCAGGAAGGGCGATGCTTAGCACCTGTACCTGGGGATAATGGGTGTGGACATAGGCGGTGACCGCCAGGCCGTATCCGCCCTGGAGCACATTTTCCTCCATAGTCACGATGAGGCGGTGCCGCTTGGCAAGCCGGTCCACCAGCTCCGTATCAAAGGGCTTCACGAAACGCCCGTTTGCCAAACTGCAGGCGAACCCCTCCTTTTTCAGCTTCTCCCGCACATGCTCCCCGGTGCTCACCATACTGCCCACAGCCAGCAGGGCGATATCTGTCTCCTCATAGAGCATCTCCCCCTTTCCGTAGACAATGGGCTGGGCAAATTCCTTCAGCCCCCGGTAAGCCGTGCCCCTGGGATAACGGATGGCAAGTGGGCGGCCGTATTCCATGGCAAAATCCAGCATAGCCCGCAGTTCCCACAAGTTTTTGGGAGCCATGACACTCATGTTGGGAATGGATGTCAAATAGGAAAAATCAAAAATTCCCTGATGGGTCTCCCCGTCGCTCCCCACAAGCCCTGCCCGGTCCACCGCAAAGACCACCGGAAGGTCCTGGATACAGACATCATGCAGGATCTGGTCATAAGCCCTCTGCAGAAAAGAGGAGTATACCGCCACCACCGGCTTTAATCCTGCCAGAGCCATGCCCGCCGCGCTCGTTACCGCATGGGCCTCCGCGATTCCCACATCAAAGAAGCGGGAGGGGAATTTCTTCTGAAAAGCTGAGAGTCCGGTTCCATCCGGCATAGCGGCAGTCAGCGCAACCAGATTTTCATATTTTTCCCCGAGCTGGCATATTTTTCTTGAAAACACATCGGTATATGTGGGATATATCTTCTGCTCCAGCGCCTTTCCTGTCTGGACATCAAAGGCTCCTACTCCATGAAAACGGCAGGGATGCCGCTCTGCCGGGCCATATCCTTTTCCCTTCTTTGTCAGCACATGAACCAGCACGGCGTGATCCAGATTCTGGGCCTCTTTGAGCACCTTGCACAGCTCCTGGATATTATGGCCGTCCACCGGTCCCAGATAGGTGATGCCCATATTTTCAAACAGCATCCCCGGTATAAAGAGCTGCTTGATGCTGTTTTTTGTCCGCTTGATCTTATCGATCATAGCCTGGCCCACCACCGGAACCTTCTCCAGAGCTCCTGACACGTTCTTTTTCAGACTGTTGTAGCCGCTCCCCGTGCGCAGGCCGCCCAGATAACGGGACATGCCTCCCACATTTTCTGAGATGGACATATTGTTGTCGTTGAGGACAATGATGAAGTTCTTTTTCATCTGAGCCGCGTTTTTTAACGCCTCATAGGCCATGCCTCCGGTGAGGGCTCCGTCCCCGATTACGGAGACCACCTTATAGTCCTTTCCCAATATGTCTCTGGCCTGGGCAATGCCCAGGCCAGCAGAAATAGATGTGGAACTGTGGCCTGTGTCAAACGCGTCATAGGGACTCTCCTTCCGCTTGGGGAAGCCGCTGATGCCCCCATGCTGTCGCAGCTCGTCAAATTCCGCCATCCGGCCGCTTAAGATCTTGTGCGTGTAGGACTGATGCCCCACATCCCAGATCACCTTGTCCTCCGGAAGATTCAGAGTGACAAACAGAGCAATGGTCAGCTCCACCACACCGAGATTGGAGGCCAGATGCCCTCCCGTATGGCTGATCTTCTCAATCAAAAAATCCCGTATCTCCTGAGCCAGGGTCACAAGCTCCTCCTGGGAGAGCGCCTTGATCTCCTGCGGCCCCTTTATCTGTTCCAAAATCATGACAATTTACTTCTCCCTGCCCGCTAAATATCGAATCAGACTCTCCAAAAATTCGTTGCTTCCCAGCTTGTCCAAATCCTCGGCCGCCTCCTTTGAAAGGCGCTCTACTTCTTTCTTTGCCTTATCCAGTCCTTCCAGCGTGACGTAGGTGGTCTTTTTATTCTTCTCATCGCTTCCCGCGGGCTTGCCCATGGAAGCCGTATTTCCCTCCACATCCAGAATGTCATCCCGAATCTGGAAGGCCATGCCGATCTTAGAAGCCAGGCTCTCCACAATCTTACAATCCTGATCCGCTGCGCCTCCCAGCACAGCTCCGATGAGCATGGCGGCCTCAATCAGAGCACCGGTCTTTAAACGGTAAATGAAGTCCAGCTTGTCCTTGGGAATCGGCCCTCCCGCCAGTTCCACATCTACGGTCTGACCGCCGATCATGCCGTAGACGCCTGTCTTGCGGGCTAAAATTCCCATGGCCTGCCCTACACGGGCCAGCTCATCCCCGTCCTGGGCCGCAGCAAACGCCCCCGCTGCTGTCTCCATGGCATACATCATGAGGGCATCTCCGGTGAGCACACCAATATCTTCCCCGTACTCTGCCCAGGTACTGGCCTTTCCCCGGCGCATCATATCATCATCCATACAGGGGAGGTCATCGTGCACCAGAGAGGAGGTGTGAATCATCTCAATGGCAGCCATAAAGGGCTTTACCGTGTCGAGGACCTCCCCTGTAAACAGACGGCACATCTCCTGCATGAACAGGGGGCGCAGGCGCTTTCCTCCGGCCCGCATGCTGTAATTCATCGCCTCGAAAATCGTCTTCTGGTCGCCGCTCTCCTCGGGCAGATACCCCTCAATCAGGGCCTCCACTTCTTTTGTCCTCTCCTCCAGCTCCCTTTTTAAGATTTCTCTATCACTCATCGTCATCACCCTCGCTCAATATTAAAATCTGTTTTTCTACTTTATCAATCTGTCCGCTTAAGGCCTTCACCAGCTTCATACCTTCCTCATAACCCGCAAATGTCTCCTCGAGAGAACTGTCCCCAGCTTCCAGCCTTTTTATGATGTCTTCCAGCCTGGCAAAATTTTCCTCAATCCCCGGAGCGCTCTCCTGCACGCCGGGCGCTTCCTTCTCCGCCGTCTTCTTCCTGGGCATGGCTGTCCCTCCCTTTCTCTGCGCTTGTCTTTTGGACATCGGCCGGTCCGAAAGCCGCCAGCAAAGGCTCCTGAGCCGTCTCCTCCACCAGGGCTTTAATGCGGCCGTCCGAAAGCCGTATCTGAATCCGCTCTCCCGGCACAGCCTGGGCCACAGACACAATCCGCCGGTCCTCTTCGTCCGTCACATATCCATATCCCCCGCCCAGCCTCCGCAAAGGAGAAACCGCATCCAGGCGGCCGGCGTCCAGCGCCAGCCGGTGCCGCCTCTCGGCGATACGCTCCTTTATCAGTCCGGCAAGCCGGTTCTCCACATCCGCCAGACGCTGCCGCTTTTCATTGAGAAGATGCTCCGGACTGTAGAGCTTCAGCTTCATGCGCCCCTGCTCCAGGCAAAAGCGCCGCCGCTCCAGAGCCTGGCCCATAAGCCGGTTCAGCCTCTGCCTGCCGTACGCCACCTGCTCCGCGAACTGCCGGTAGTCAAAAACCGCCAGCTCCGCAGCGGCTGACGGTGTGGGCGCCCTAAGGTCCGCCACATAATCCGCAATCGTCACATCCGTCTCATGTCCCACGGCGGAAATCACCGGAGTCTGACAATTAAAAATGGCCCTTGCCACGCTCTCCTCGTTGAAGGCCCACAAATCCTCAATGGAACCGCCGCCCCGCCCCACGATAAGCACATCAAGCCCCATCCGGTCCAGGATCTCAATCCCCCGGACAATGCTGGCAGCCGCCCGCTCACCCTGCACCAGAGCCGGACAGAGCACAAGCTGGACGTAAGGATTTCTCCGAGCGGAGATGTTCATAATATCCCGAATCGCCGCCCCCGTGGACGCCGTAACCACGCCCACCCGAAGGGCATAGCGGGGGATGGGCTGCTTATAGCAGGCATCAAACATCCCCATCTCCTCCAGCTCTCTCTTTAACTTTTCAAACCGAGCAAAGAGATCTCCCGTCCCGTCCCGCTCGATCTTGCGGGCATAGAGCTGATACCGCCCATCCCGCTCATACACATCCACCGTGCCGGTGGCCACTACCTGCTGCCCCTCCGCCAGCTCAAAGGCAAGTCCCTTTCTCTGGCTGGAGAACATAACGGCGGCAATCTGTGCGCCGCCGTCTTTCAAGGTAAAATAGATATGGCCGGATGTGTGGTATTTACAATTAGAGACTTCGCCCTTGATGGAAATACGGTTCAGAGCGAAGTCCTGGGTAAACATGTTCTTTATATAGGCTGTCACCTGTGATACGGAATAAACGCTGGCCATCGCCGTTTCATCCTTCGCCTTCCAAAGTTTTTTCCTCCGGGATGAACTTTGCCAATATGCCGTTGACAAAAGAAGGGGAGTCCTTTCCTCCGAACTTCTTGGCAAGCTCCACGGCCTCATTGACCGCCACCTTCACGGGAACCGTACTGTCGTACTCCATCTCGTACAGGGCCAAGCGCAGAATTGTCAGTTCCACCTTTCCCATACGCCGGGTCTTCCACCCTGCGGCCACCTCGTCGATTCGGCTGTCCAGTTCCGGTATCCGGTCCATGATGGCCTCCGTTCTCTCCTGGAGATACGCCCCATTTTCCGGGTCCACATCTACTTTATGAAGGATCAAAAGTTCGCCCTGAGAATCCTCCCCGTCTTCCTCGGGAGAAACAAGATACTGTCCAAGCTGTGCCTTGGCCTCCTCCCGGGTAGGGTAAAAATCCGCTGAGAACAGCATCTTAAAGCAGTGCTCCCGCAACTCTCTTCTGGTCATTCTTCTCTCCTTGTACGCAAAATTCCAATATATGAAACAGTTCCATTATAGCAAACCCGTCTCATAAAAACAACCAAAAAAGTGTCAGCCCTCACTCATATTCACCCCGGCAACCCGGATATTCACATCCAGGACCACCAGCCCCGTCATATTTTCAATGGCAGCACTGACCTTCTCCTGTACCTGGCTGCAGACAGACGGAATATTGTATCCATACTTGATCGTGAGAGCCAGGTCCACGGATACATGGTCCTCGGTCACGGCTACCCTCACCCCTTTTGCCGGGTGCTTTGCGCCCAGCTTTCCGGAAAGTCCGCTGCCCATGCTGTCCACGCCGTCCACCTCTGAGGCCGCAAGCCCTGCAATGACAGCCACCACCTCGTCCGCAATCTGCACATCACCGATTTTCTCTTTCTCCTGACCGATACAGGCGCCGCGCGCTTCATCCGCCATCTCTTCTACCTCCTGTTCCGAAGAATGTCTATCCGCAACAGTTCAGGACCGCATCCCGAACTATTACGTCTATTATATCAAATCCGCTAAAGTCTGTATAGGCCAATTTTCGCCGTTTCCCGGCTGTTTCAGCTCTATCGGAATTTCCCGGCTGCCAATAAAAAACCAGGCGAGATGCCGCATCCGATCCTATCTGTTCAGGACGGCGCGTCATCTTGCCCGGTTGTCTTTATTCCTCCATATTTAACAGGGTAATGATAATCTGGTCCGCTCCCACCTCGGCCTTTCTCTTCACAATATCCTCAATCTGCGCCCGCTGGGGATCCGTGATGGAGGAGGCATTAATCACGACGTCCACCTTATCTTTGCTGATACTGACAACCGGATCCGCAAACCCTTTTGCAATCAGAAGGGTCTCCGCCGCATTTTCCTTTTCCGAAATTTCCGTCATTTCAATCATGTCCTGAATAGCCTGCTGCTTGGATGCCTCGTCAATGCTGCTGCTGTTGATCAGGCTCATGAGGGTCTCCTTATTGCGGGCCCGCACCTGCTCCCGGGAGAGCTGCACATTTGCTATGTAATCCGCCACGCTCATACCGCTGGTCAGGACTGCTTCCCCAGGATTTTCAAGTCCTGCCTGGGATGCGTCCTCTCCGGCAGCGGCAAGGGTTTCTCCTCCGGCCTCATTCTCCGCCGCGGCAAGCGCTTCTCCTCCGGCCGGGCTCTCCGCCAAAGACGAATCCCCCCCTGTCCCGGCCTGGGCCAAATCTGTGCCCGCGGTCTCCGGAACCGCCTCCTCCACGCCGGCCTCCAGCTCCGTCACATCCTGATCCAAACTGGGAATCTCCAGCAGTTCCCCATCACCAGTCAGAGAGGCCGCCTGATTCTCCGCCAGGATATCCTCATCAGAGATATCCATGGCTCCCGCCTCATACACGCCGTTTCCGGCTGCCAGATCTCTTTTTCCGGCGTAGTTCAGGTAACCGGCCGCCGCAATCATAACCGCCAGTGTGGTTATGATAATCTGATTGCGGCGAAAGAGGCGCTTCATGTTCATGTCCTTTACGTGGTCCTTCACCTGCTTGATATTTCTGATTTTCATGTCCTGCACTCCTTTTTTATTCCACCCGCTTTAATACTTTTATTTTATGTGGGGGCAGCCCAAATAATGCTTCCATGGCCTGAGAAATTTCCGACTGAACAGCCGGGCTCCCTCCTCCCTGGGCGCTGATAATGATTCCCGATATCTCCGGGCTCAGCTCTTTCTCCACAATGGGGGCGGCGCCGTCCCCGCCTGCCTGCCCGGTGAGCACCGTACTCTCCTCCCACTGGCTGGAGGACGCCTCCCGCACTCCCCCCGCCGAGTCCGTCTCCGTTGTGGTGTCCGAAGAATTTGTCCGGTCCACCCGCAGCACCTTTTCGCCGGAGGATTTTAATACCACCATCACATCCACCTGCCCCACTCCGTCCACAGACCCGAGGATGGCCTCAATGCGCTTCTCCAGGGCCGCCTCATAGGAGTCTTCCCCCTGGGCCGCGCCCGTATCCGCTGTCATTTTCCCCTTCTCAGTCTGTCCCTGCGTTCCGGAAAAACCCGCGGCTGTCTCGTTTCCTCCCTCCCCTGCGGATGCCTCCTCTTTCCCGCTGCCCGGCAGCGGAACGGCAAGAATCATGAGAATCGCACCGGCCGCCAGAAGAACCACCCATTTTTCTTTAGTCATCCTGCCCCACAATTTCGATATCCGCTTCCTCCAGTCCATAATACAGCGCCACCTTTCCCTTTAATCCATCCGCATCCCGGGTATCCGCCCGGCCTTCCCCGCTCATGGTTTCCCGGCCCGCATCTTTCATCCTGTCCTCTCCGCCGACCTGCACCGGCTCTATCCGTATTCCCGCCTCCACCGCTTTCTCCTCCCCGTCCGAGAGATACAGGGTTACCCGGCGGACCTGGCCCCAGTTTTCCCCCTCCTCCCAGAAAACCGCCTCCACGCTGCGGCAGTCCAGACCGGTCGCAGCAGCCATCTCTCCGATATCCCGCTCCACCGCTTCCCGATACTGCGCGAGAATCATCTCCCGCCGCTGCCCGTCCATCGCCCACATCTCTTCCTTTAATTCCTCCACCTCCATTTCCATGGAAAACCTCTCAAACAGCTTTTCAATCTGTCCCTCCAGCCCCAGTCCTCCGAGAATCGGCCTCACGGTCAGCAAAATCAGCAGAACGCCGGCAAAAAAACGAATGTATTGTTCGTATTTGGTATCCGCCAGCAGGTTGGCTGCCACGGAGAGAAAGATCATGAAGTAGATGATATTTTTTACCCAGTCATAGAGAAATTCCACATTTTCCTCCTCCCGCTCTTCCCCTTCTTGAATATGCACGGGCATATGTACTAAGCGGCAAAATAGCTCACATTGGTAGAGCCGCACGTGATGGCAATAGCTAAAAGAAAGAGAAACAGGGAGTAGAGCTGGATTTTAAGAAGCATTCTGTGGCCCCGGGCCACTCCGGCCACGCAGGAAACCATCCGCTTGTCGCACACCGGCTCCATGACGGCCGCCACGCACTGGTATAAAAACATGAGAATACCCAGCTTCACCACGGGTGCAAGGGACAAAAGGACAAGTACAATGGCTGCCGCTGCCCCTATGCTGTTTTTGATGAGCACGCCGCCTCCCAGCACCATCTGAAGAGCGGCCCCGGCTCCGCCACCCAGACCGGGTATCAGCTCCAAAAAGCGCTTTGCCCCTGCCTGGGCCACCCCGTCTGCGTAGGGCAGAACCATGGCCTGAATCAGGTGAAAGCCCGCGACGAGCCCCACAAGGGTTTTCAGGCTCCCGTTCACGGCCTGTTCCAAAAGGCCGGTGAGCTTTGTGAGGAAGGGCTCCTTCACCGCATGGCTTCCCAGGACCAAAAGCACATAAATTTTCACCAGCGGCAGAAGAATTCCCCCGCAGAGCCATTGCACCAGGGCCACCGCCCCCATGGATACCTCATACATGGCCAGCGCGCTGGCACTTCCCCCGGCAAATGCCACTGCCAGAAAATAGGCCGGCATCAGAAGCCGCATAAATTCCAAAATCTGATCCAGGGACCGCACAGCCGTGTCCAGGCTTGTGAGAAAGCTGCCCGCCAAGCATGTAAACAGGAGAAGATAGGATGCAAAAAATCCCGCATCCGACACCTGTTTTCCCTTAAATGCCGAGGAAATATGGGTAAAAACCGCCCCCAGTATACCAACAGCGCCTGCCTGGGCCAAAAGCCGTCCGCCCTCCGCCACGTCCCCTAAAACGAGCGCTTCCACCTGCTGTCCCGCCGCAAGCAGGATTTGATCCAAATCTCCTGTGGACACGGCTTTCACCAGTTCCCAGAAAGAGACCGGCTCTCCGCTTTCCCGGCCCAAAAATCGGTCCAAATCCGCAAACTCATCCTCGATGCCTAGGAAATCCGGCAGGCCGGTCTCCCCCTCCTGAAAGGCCCAGACCTCCGCCGGCCTGCAAAGAAGAAGACCTGCAAAAAGGGCCGCCAGAACCACTCCGAAATTCCTCCAAAATTTCCTGTCCCCTCTCATCCCGGCGCCTCCTGTCACTGCAGAAACTGTTCCAGCGTTCCAAACAGCGCCAGCAAAATCGGCATGCTCAGAGCCAGAATTGACAGCTTCCCGAAGATTTCAATCTGGTTTCCCAGAGAGCCATAGCCCGCGTCCCGGCACATGCCCGAAGCAAATTCCGTCACATAGGTGATTCCTATCATTTTCAAAAGAGCCTCCAGGTATGGCCGGCTGACGCGTATGTAGGTCTCAATCTGCTCCAGCGCCCGCATAATCCCCGCAAGCTTTTCCGCCCCGTAAAAAAAGATGAAGAGACCGGCAGCAAGCACCACATAAATCCCGTATTCCCCCCTGGCGCTCTTTAGCTGCACGGCCGTCAGAACCGCGGCAATCCCCGCGGCCGCTATCGCTATAATCGACATGGATGCCTCCCCTCCTTTTTGCGTCCGCGCCGCTTTGGCATGCACGCTGTCCCGGTATGCGCACTACAGGGCAAACAGACGCTTCATCGTCTCAAAAAGATCATATATGTAGGGCAGCATCCAGAAAAGCACCAGGATTAAACCCGCCAGGCTTGTGAGAAACGCCTGCTCGTCCCGGCCGCTGTGCTTTAACACCTGGCAGATGACGGAGACTAAAATTCCCACTGCCGCTATGCGAAATATCAGATTTACGTCCATCTATTGATCCTCCCCGGAATCACAGAAGGATGAGAACCAGAAACATTCCTCCCGCCGCCCCCAGACTGGTGTACAGGCGGCACCGCTCCCTTCTGTGTGTTCTCAGATATTCGATTGACAGGTCCAGCTGTTCCAGATACAAAAGGAGCGTTCTCTCCTGCATGTCCACATCCAGATATCCCAGGTGCTCCCCCAGTTCTCTTAACTGCTCCCAGTCCTCCCCGCTCAGTACAGGAATCTCTTGTTTTCCCTCCGCCAGGCTCCCCTCCCAAATCGCTCCAAAGCTCTCCCCCTGCCGTCCCGCGATTCCCTCGGCCGCCCGCTCAAAAAGCCGCCCCAAGGAGCCGTCCTCCCGTCTTCCCACCCGTTTCAGGGCCTCCTCCAGAGGGGCCCGGCTGTAGGTAATTTCTCCCTTGAGAAAATATACCATCCGCCGCAGTTGTTCCAAGACCTTCAGCCGGCCCTTCCACTGGGCGGCAAGCCACAGCCCCATGCCCCAGGAAGCACACAGAATGCAGGCGGCCCCTATCCATTTTCCGATCAAGATGATTCCCCTCTTTCCATGCGCCTTCCCCTCTCGTCGCAGATTTCCTTCACGCGTCCCACACGCCCCTCCCCATCCAGGAGGATCATGCGCTTAAAAAATCCTTCTCTCATAAGCGCCCCAAGCCCCGGCTTTTCCCGGGCCTCCTCTATGCTCCCGGCGTGGGCCGAAGCTGCCAGAGCGCAGCCGCAGCTCCCTGCATACGCGATTGCCCGGGCATCCTCCTCCCCGCCGATTTCATCCACGGCAATCAGCTCCGGGGACATGGAGCGCACAAGCATCATCATCCCCTGGGATTTTGGACAGCAGTCCAGCACATCCGTGCGCAGTCCCAGGTCGTTCTGGGGACAGCCCTCATAACACGCACCCAGCTCCGAGCGCTCGTCCACCACTCCCACGGAAATCCCCGGAATCCAGGTTCCCCCTGGGCCTGCCCGGCACCCATCCGATGCCTGCCGGATAATGTCCCGCAAAAGGGTAGTCTTCCCCCTGCGGGGCGGAGAGAGGATAAGAGTGTTGAGGAAGTGGCCCCGTGCGGTGTAGAGAAACCGCATCACCCGGTCCGCGCAGCCCTTTTTCTCATGGGCCACCCGCACGTTGAGAAAGGAGATGGAGCGCATCACCCGAATAGAGCCGTTCTCCGCCAGCACACGCCCGGCTACCCCCACTCGATGTCCCCCCTGGATTGTGAGAAAGCCCTGCCGGATCTCCTCCTGAGCCGCATAAAGAGAAAAGCGGCTCATCAGCTCTACGGTCTCCTCGATTACATCCCGTTCTACCAAAAATAAGTCATCCGGAAGCTCCGGCACCGAGGAGGATACAAGTCTCCCCCCGGCAGTCAGGATAAGCTCCCTTCCTCCGCTTATCACCGTGAGGGGCTTTTCCACCCGCAGGCGCAGCTCCTGAATCTCACGGGCGTCAGCCCCAGCCTGCTTTAGAAGCTCACGCACTCTCCTTGGAAATATTTTAAAGACCAGTTCTTCGCCCGCCATGTCCCTGCCTCCTTTTATCTCAATATATGAGACAGGCAGACTTTTATGCCTGATCTATGCCCTCTTGACATTAATACGTATTCGTACTATAATAGCTCATAAAGTACGAATACGTACTATATTTGTAAAAATAAGGAAACAGAACAGAGAGGGGATTTGACTATGGATGCGATGCAGGAGGCAATTGAGCGGGTGACCGCCAGTCTGAACAAGATCGACGGGCTTTATTATATGGGGGCAAGGAAACTGAACGTCAAGGACAGCGCGCTGTCCATTCTCTACGTCTTAAATGACGGAAAAAGCCATTCCCAGAAGCAGATCTGCGAGGAATGGCTGATACCGAAGACAACGGTGAATACCATCATACGGGAATGGCAGAAAGAGGGAATCGTCGTCCTGTCCCCGGAAGGACACGGCCGCGAAAAGACCATCTGCCTCACAGAAAAGGGCAGGGAACAGGCCCAGCAGATTCTTGCTCCCATTTACCGGTCCGAGCGGGCGGCCATGGAACGGACTGTCCGGGAATTTTCTCCGGAATTTATTACTGCCCTGGAACATTTCTGCCAGTATCTGCAGGAGGAATTTGAAAGGCGGATTTTGTAGAAAAAGGACGGAACTGTTGCTATTTTTTGTAGAAAGAGGTGTATCATTTCATATGAATTCAGATATTCTTTTCTCAAAAACCCCGCCTGTGCGGCTGTTCTTCACAGCGGCTGTACCGGGAGCAGTGAGTATGCTGGCCTCCGCCCTGTATCAGCTGTTTGACGGGATTTTTATCGGACATTTTTTAGGGGAGACAGCCTTTGCGGCCTTAAATTTTGCCATGCCCCTGGTAATCATCAACTTTGCCCTGGCGGACTTAATCGGGGTCGGCTCCTCGGTTCCCATTGCCATCAGCCTGGGAAAGCAGCAGAAAAAGGAGGCTGACAATTTATTTACCATTGCCTGTCTCCTCATTGTGATAACCGGTGCCCTCACAGGAGCGGTTTTATTTCTGGCAGCCCCCTCCGTCATCCGCCTTATGGGCGCCCAGGGAGAGATGGCCCGGCTGGCCGCGGACTATCTGCGGGTTTATGCCCTGTGCTCGCCGATAACCACCATTGTATTTGCCATGGACAATTACCTGCGCATCTGCGGAAAAATCCGCATGAGCATGCTCTTAAATATCTTTATGTCCGCCCTCACAGCCATCCTGGAATTTACTTTCCTCTATGTGCTCCACTGGGGCATATGGGGAGCGGCCCTCGCCACCTGCACGGGCATGATTATCTGCGCGCTCATTGCCCTCTATCCCTTTTTGCGCGGAAAAATGACCTTGTGCTTTGTGCGCCCTGCTTTTGCTCCCTGGATGTTAAAACAGATCGTAGCCTGCGGAAGCCCCAACTTCCTCAACAATATTGCAGGCCGCATTACCTCCATCCTGATGAATGTGCTCCTGCTGCGCTATGGCGGAGCGATGGCCGTATCCATCTACGGCATTTTGATGTACGCGGACGGCTTCATCCAGCCCCGGCTCTACGGCATGTGCGACTCCCTCCAGCCCGCTGTTGGCTACAACTGGGGGGCCGGCTCCTACCGAAGAGTGCGGGCCATCGAGCGGTGCTGCTTTACAGCCAGCGCCCTTCTCTCCATTGTCTCCGCTCTGGTGCTCTTCGCCTTTCCGGCGTTTATCACCCGGCTCTTTATCCCAGAAGGAAGCGCGGAGTTTATGGCGATCTCGCAGACGGCCCTCCGGCTCTTTGCGCTGACCTACCTGACCCGCTGGCTCTCCTTCTCCACCCAGAGCTATATGCTGGCCGTGGGAAATCCTCTTCCCGCCTCCCTGCTGTCGGTGTCCAACGCCCTGATTTTCCCGGTAATCCTGGTGGCACTCTTCGCTCCCCTGGGACTTACCGGCCTGTGGCTTAACTTTCCCGGCACATCCGCCCTCACGAGTGTGCTGGCGCTGGGAGTCCTGGTTCATTTTGGAAGGGAGCGGAAGAGGCTGGAAAAAAATGAGCACTGATTTTACCGGCGGCATCTCTATTATCAAAAAGGCCGATGCCGCCGGCCCCAGCCGTACTTGCTAAAACTTTATCAGATTCAGCCCCACTTCCTCCGAATACTCCCGGTCTACCTGTCCCTCAATCTTATGCAGGAAGAACTCTCCCGTGAGACTGACAACTCCCCTGTTCAGATGCCCTGCGTGGACTTCTCCCTCTTTGGAATTTCCCACCGCCATATGAATGTGAAGATAAGTATTGCCGTTCATGGTGGAGATATTTCCCATGCAGGACGCAATCTCAAAATCCCCCTTGTATTCCACGGACTCATACTGAAACTTCCTGGTATTAAACACCCCTAAGGTTACCTCTCCCACAGCGCCGATTCCGTTCACGGTCCCCAAAAGAATTCCCTCCTCCTGGCAGACCTGGCTGATCGCCTCTAAAATCTCCTCGCCCTTATCAATGCGAAGAACGTAGTCACTTCCATATTTTCTGTATTCCATTGATTTTTCCACCTTTCATTTTTTCTTTACACAAGCCTCCTTGCATTCCCTCCCCGGGTGGGGTAAAATATTTTATAAATAGTCCAGGGCGTCGGAAAAATGAGGGCAAAACAGGCATTAAGCTTGCTTATAAGTATTCTTTTGCCCTCGTTTTTCCATCGGATGGACATCCGCTGCTTCTTGCCCGGCTAAAGCCGGACAAGAAGGTACGCCGCCCTGAACAGACAGTTTTTGTAACGGCCCAGGATATACCCAAGGAGGAACCTTATGGATACACGACAGATTGAATATATTCTGCAGATTGCGGAGGAAAACAACATTACCCATGCGGCAGCCAAGCTTTTCATCACCCAATCTGCCCTCAACCAACAGCTCATCAAGCTGGAAAATGAACTGGGCACCCCTCTTTTCCACCGTTCGCGCACCAACTGGCATCTGACAGAGGCTGGAATGATTTACGTAGAAAACGCCAAAAAGATATTGGAGCTCAAGCGAGAGACCTATCAGCGGATTCATGACCTGTCAGACGGGAGACATGGGAGCCTCTCACTGGGTTTTACCGCCGGACGTGGCATCAACATGTTCACCAAGGCCTATGCTGTTTTCCATCAGCGTTTTCCCAATATCGCAGTCCATCCTACGGAGGATATTGTTCAGAATCTCCAGAAACGTCTGGCCCAGGGAGAGCTGGATGTGGCCTTCCTCACCCTGATGGACAAAGACCGCACGGAGGATGTGTATGAAAATATTTTTGAAGAAGAGCTGTTTCTTATTATCCCCCGCTGCCATCCTCTGGGCAGCCCCGTGATTCCTCCCGGGCAGAAATATGCCACTATCGATATCCGCGAGCTGCGCCATGATCCCTTTGTTCTGATGGACAAAAGCTCCACCATGCGCTCTCTCATTGACCGAATTTTTGCTGAAGCGCAGATTGTGCCCCAAATTCTCTTCGAAACCGGCAACAATCTGACCATCATTTCCATGATCCGGGCCAATCTCTGCTGCGGGATTCTCCCCTATTATTATGTGCGGGATTTAAATCCGGAAGAGATGACACGCTTTCATCTGTCCTCCCGCCCCACCTGGCATTTTACCGCCAGCTATAAGAAAGGCGGGTATCTGAGCCGTCCTGCAAGGAGCTTCATCCAGGTGATGAAAGAACAGTGGGGCGGCTATGAGATGGTCAATTAGTCCTTTGCGCAGGCCTTTATCAAACGAAATACCTGCTCGCTGGTGTCCTCCATATTCTCCCGGGCAATGGCCGGATCCATAGCCTCCGAGAGCGTCACAATTCTGCGGAGGATGGGGAAGAATGCGTCAATCCCCTCCGCATTGCAGGCGACAGCATCTTTTGTCACGCTCCCTGAAAATGCGATCACTTTTTTGCCGTATTTTTTAGCTGTCTTTGCAACGCCGATCGGCGCTTTGCCCATGACGGTCTGTCCGTCCAGACGCCCCTCTCCGGTGACTACGATATCCGCGTCCTTCACATAATCATCCAGCCGCGTCTCCTCAAGGACAATCTTGATTCCGGATTCCAGGCTGCCTCCCAAAAAGGCATAAAAAGCAAAACCGATCCCGCCTGCCGCACCGCAGCCCGGCGTTTTGCTGTCAATTCCCGGATATTTTTTCTCTGTCAAAGCCCCATAGACTTCCATCCATCTGTCCATTTTGGCAATCATCTCTGGATCCGCTCCCTTCTGAGGGCCGTAGATAGCGCTGCATCCCTGGGGGCCGCAGAGAGGATTTGTGACATCGCAGGCAATCCGGAAGGTACATTCCTTTAACTCGGGTATCACATCCGTATCCTCAATCTGCTCCAGCGCTTCCAGCCCGCGGGCGCCAAAAGGAACCTGCTTTCCCTCTGCATCCAGCATGCCGAATCCCAGAGCCTGAAGCATACCGATTCCGCCGTCATTGGTAGCGCTTCCCCCGATTCCCACAAGAAAATGGCGGCAGCCTCTCCCAATCGCATCCCGTATTACCTCTCCCACGCCGTAGGTGGTGGCCTCCAACGGATTGCGCTCCTCATCCTTTAAGAGGGTAAGGCCCGCCGCGCCTGCCATCTCCAGCACCGCGGTCTGGCTCTCCTCAATCACTCCGTAGACGCAGTCCACCGATTTTCCCAAGGGCCCTGTCACCTGCAGCGTCACAGTCTTTCCTCCCATGGCGCTGGTCACGGCCTCCACCGTTCCCTCTCCGCCGTCTGCCAGGGGGCGGACACAAACCTCCGCCTCCTTCCAGGCTCTGTGAATTCCCGTCTTGACGGCCTCCCCTGCCTCCAGAGAGGACAGGCTTCCTTTTAATGAATCAATCGCAATCGTAACCTTCATCTGCTTCCTCCTCCTTTTATGCCGGGCCAGGAACAGCTCATCCCGTATTCCGTCTCCATGCACCTGCATCCTGGCACATGTTTATTCCTGCCAGCGGTTCTCTGTATTTAATTGTAACAGATTCCCTTTTCTTTTAAATGGTTTATATAACAAATATTACCTTGTAAATCCCATTTATTTATGTTATATAGAACATATCAATCGGACCAAGCAAAGGAGCGAACCGTATGGAAACCATCAGCCGGAAGACCGCGCAGCAGATCGCAGACACCGTCAAGAGCATCTGCGGTTTTGACATTAATTTTATCAATTCGGAGGGAATTGTTCTCGCCAGCACAGCACAGGACCGGGTTGGCTCCTTTCACGAAGCGGGACGCCAGGCCATTCTGGCCGGAGATGTGATAGAAGTGACGGAGGACGGCCGTTTTTTTGGCGCCAGAAAAGGAGTAAATCTGCCCGTATTTTACCACGGCGCGATCATCGCAGCCATCGGCATCACAGGCGAGGTGGAGGCGGTCCGCAAATACGGCGCCCTTGCCCGCCGGATCACCGACCTGCTTTTGCGGGAAAAGGATCTGTATGTCCAGGGAAGCCAGCGCCAGAACACTATCCACTATATCATGGATTCTCTGATAAAAGGGATCCCCCTCACCAAGCCCTGGCTGGACGCATTTTTTGAGGAGTATGGCATCGACCGGTCCGGCCTGTACCGCACCCTCATCCTCCGCCTGAACGCTCGGTACAATCCGGAAAATCTTCCCATGATTCAGCAGCGCATCACCCGAGCTCTTGAACAGGCTTCCTCCTCCCTGTACACGTTTCTCTACCCCGGGGATTATATCGTATTTCTGAACAACAGCTCCCTGCGCGCGGCCCTCCCCGTATTTGAGGCCCTTGGCAGAGAGCTTAAAGAAATTCTGCGCATCGGTGTCGGAAGTCCCAGGAGTATTCTTCAGCAGTCGCTCTCCTATCAAGATGCCGTGACGGCCGCCGGCAGCCTGAAAGAGGGGGCGTTTCTGGCCTCCTACGAGGACCTGGATCTGGAACTCATCCTGGCCGGCTGCTCCCGGGATGCCAGGGAGCGCTTCCTCAAAAAAACCATCGCCGCCCTGTCCGACGAGGAACTCAGACTCCTGACCGTGTATTTTGAAGAAGACCAGTCCCTAAAGCGCACCTGCGAGCGCCTCTTTCTCCACAAAAATACGCTCCAGTACCGCCTGGCCCGGATAGAGCGCCTCTGCGGATATAATCCTCGCTCCTTTCGGGAGGGGGCAGTTCTGTACACAGCCCTGCGGGCCGATGGGAAAAGGGATACTGCAGACAGCGGGACTGAATTTTCAAACACGCGCTAAGCCTTTGCCAGCCCCACATCCATGCTCCCCGACCTGAAGCCCTCCAGATCAAGGGTCACATACACAAATCCCAGCTCTTTCATATATGCTGTCAGCTCCTGCCTTTCCGCAAAAAGCCTCTCCATATCCCGAGCGTCCACTTCGATTCTGGCAATATCGCCGTGAAGCCGTATCCTCACATTGTAAAATCCCAAGCCCCGGATATGCTCTTCCGCCTGATTGATCCGGCCCATCGCCTCATAGGACAGACGAGTCCCATAGGGAAAACGGGTCGCCAGGCAGGGCGCTGCCGGACGGCCGGCAGCGGAAAGCCCGTATTCCCCAGCCAGACGGCGCACCTCGTCTTTCGTGAGCCCAGCCTGGGCCAGGGGGCTGATAATTCCCAGCTCTTTCAGCGCGCGGATTCCCGGCCGGTACACATGGAGATCATCCTCATTGGTTCCCTCTAAAATCACTTCTGCGCCCAGCGCTTCTGCCTCCGCCCGTATCTTCTCAAACAGACATTTTTTGCAACGGTAGCAGCGGTCCGTGGGATTCTCACGGATGCCCGCCTCCTCCAGCTCGTCGGCAAAGATGATTCTGTGGACCGCGCCGGTCTCCCGAACGGTCTGCCGGGCCGCCTCCAGATCCCCCGCCGGGTGAAGCCGCGTGTGGACCGTGACTGCGTATACCCGGCTTCCTTGCTTTTTGGCAGCCTCACAGGCCAGCTTCAGCAAAAGGCTGCTGTCCGCCCCGCCGGAAAAAGCCACCGCCATATCCTTCTCTGCCAGGCGGTCCATGGACGCGCGCAGCACAGCGCATTTCTTATCATACCCATTCATCCCGTTCTCCTCCCGGACATTCTTAAAACTCTATGTCTGCAAACTGTTCCGCCGCTTCCCGGCTCACCCGCTCATATACCTCCCGATAGGGCAGGCCGCTGTCTTTGCACAGACGGACCACGCTGTCATATTCCGGATAAAATCGCACCTTCCGCTCCTTCCCGGGAAGAGGGCATACCTTTACCTGCGCCTCCCCCAGCGAGCTCTCAAATGTCTCTATCCGGCGCTTTAAAATCCTCCGCTCCATCCGCATTTTCCGCACGCCGATGGTTGTAGTCTCCGCAAACAGGATGCGCTCCATTATATCCACCTGCTCCGGCGTACAGATTACATTTAACTGATAAGCAGGCCGGTTCTTTTTCATAAAGAGGGGAATAAAATTCACATCCCTGGCTCCCGCCTCCATGAGCCGCTCCATCACGTATCCCAGATCCTCCCCGGTGCTGTCGTCAATATTGCTCTCCAGCTTATAAATTTCGTCTCTCTCCTCCTCGGGCTCTGTCTCAATAATCATGGCCCGAAGGAAACTGGGTCTCTCATACTCCCGCTTGCCCGCTCCCAGGCCCACAGCCTTTATGGAAAATATCTCGGGAAGCCGGTCCGATGTTCTGCATGCCGCTGCGATGGCCGCCCCCGTGGGTGTCACCAGCTCCCCCTTGATTCCGCCAACCCGCAGCTTCAAATTATAAGCCGCCGCAATATTTGCCACCGCAGGAACCGGGATAGGGAGTATCCCGTGCTGGCACCGCACCGTGCCGCTCCCCTCCGCGAGAAAAGGAATCACCACTTCATGAATCCCCAGATTGTCCAGGCACACGGCCGCAGCCACGATATCCACGATGGAGTCCACTGCCCCCACCTCATGAAAATGTACTTCCTCCAGGGAAGCGCCGTGGGCTTTGGCCTCCGCTTCCCCCAGAATCGTAAAAATCCGCAGGGCCAGCTCCCGGGCCCTAGGCGTCAGATCCGCTCCGCCGATGATCTCCCGAATCTCCTTCATCCCCCGGTGAACATGGTGGTGGGCATGTTCACCGTGGCCATGGCTGTGCTCTCCATGGCCATGCGCATGCTGCTCCCCGTGGCCGTGCGCATGCTCCCCGAATAAATACTCCATATCATGGTCATGATTCTCATATTCCCCGTCCAGAACCACATCAAAATCACAGGCATCCAGCCCCGCCTTCTTGACCCTTCTAATCCGCGTCTCAAAACCATCCACCGGAAGACTCTCCAGCGCCTTCTCCAAAACCGCCCGGTCCGCCCCCAAATCAAGCAGCGCGGCCACCGTCATATCCCCGCTGATTCCCGAACTGCACTCCAAATACAGCTGCCTCATCTTTTATCCACACACCTTTCTCATTTCCCGGTTCCCGGGTTTTTTATTCCTCTGGCCGGCTCCCCGCCAGCCTGTTGATCTGGGCCGCCATATATCCGGCTCCGTAACCATTGTCAATATTCACCACGGCAATCCCGTTGGCACAGGAATTAATCATGGTCAGCAGAGCGGAAAGCCCGTGCATATTCGCTCCGTAGCCCACCGAGGTGGGCACGGCGATCACCGGTTTATCCACCAACCCGCCGATTACGCTTGCCAGGGCGCCTTCCATGCCGGCCACAGCGACCACGCAGTTCGCCTTCTGGATCTCCTCAAGCCGGGACAGCAGGCGGTGAAGCCCGCTGACGCCCACATCATAGATGCGGTCTACCCGGCATCCGAAATACTCCGCCGTCTGGGCCGCCTCCTCCGCCACCGGGATATCCGCTGTTCCCGCCGTACACACGGCAATCCGGCCGGTCCGCTCCTTCCCCGGCTTCTCAGCCTTTACAATCCGGGAAATGGGGTCATAAACCGCCTCCGGACACACCGCCTTAATCTTCTCATACTGCGCTTCGCTGGCCCGGGTTCCCATCACTTCCCCCTCCTCGCGGTACAGCCGCTCAAATATCTGAATCAGATGGCTGTCCGCCTTTCCGCTGCAGAAGACCACTTCGGCAAATCCGGACCGCAGCTTTCTGTGCGTGTCCAGCTTGGCATACCCCAAATCCTCGAAGGGTGCCCGGCGGAAATATCCTTCCGCCTCCTCCACAGACCACTCTCCTGCCTTTACTTTCTCCAGGACTTCCCTTGCTTCCATTGTCTCACTCCTTAAAAATAAAAATCCAGAAGGCAAAAACCTTCCGGCCGCCCGCCAAATCCCCTTCCAGACTTTTCCGGGAATCCGCAGAACGTCAGAATGTCTTCATCGCCTTCTGGCAATTTATCCGGCTTATGCCGGCGCTGTCTGTCCTATTCGTCCATGCAACAGTCCAACCAGGACGGTTACTCGTCCATTATAAAATCAGAGACCCTCTTCTGTCAAGCACGGAAGCTTTCCAGCCGGTGTTCATCCCATCTGCCCGGTCCGTATGGCATCCTCATACCGCTTAATCTTATCGTTCAGACGCTCCAGGGTGTCTTCTATCTGCCGCTTCTGCCCCAGCAGCGCCTTCCTCTGCTCCATAAGCAGGTGAAGCCGTTCCTCCCAAGTGGAATCCCCCTGCCGGCACAGCTTTACATACTGGATCATAGCTTCCACCGGAAGCCCTGCACTGCGCATACAGATGGCAAGCTCCACCCAGCCCAAGTCCTCCTCCTGGTAATCCCGTATCCCGCCCGGACTGCGGGTCACCGGCGGAATCATTCCCACCCGTTCGTAGTACCTCAGGGTGTCCGGCGTGATGTGGTATTTTTCGCTGACCTCTTTAATCGTCACGGTTTTATCCTCCTGTCTGCTGCCTCACAGTATCTGCTTGTCTTATTTTACAACTTGGAGTTCACTTCATGTCAACCGGTTTTTTGTGTCCGCAAAAGCCGCCTTGCCCGGCCAGCCGCTTTTTGTTATACTGTAATTGTTAAATTTGTAGTGATGCTCAGCCCAGACCCGGACAAACATCTCTCCAGGAAAGGAATCCCCTACATGAAAAAGCGCAACGAAAAATCTGTCCCCTTCACACCCCCCGGTTCCCTCCTCATCGTGGATGACGATGAGATGAACCGCGCCATCCTGGAAAACATTTTCTCAGCCACCTACCCTATCGAGGAGGCGGAAAACGGCAGGGAAGGCCTGGCGGCCATCCTTTCCGGCCCAGATCGATTCTGCGCCGTCCTCCTGGACGTGATGATGCCTGAACTGGACGGAATCCAGGTTCTGCGGATTCTAAACCAAATGTCGCTCGTAAGCCGTCTTCCCGTATTCCTCATCACAGCGGAGGCGAGCGGAAAGGTCATGAAGGAGGCCTATGAGCTGGGCGTTATGGATGTAATCAGCAAGCCTGTAATCCCTTATGTGGTTCTCCGGCGGGTTCAGTCCGTCATCGAACTTTTCCAGGCCAGACGGCGGTTGAGCTGGATGGTGGAGAGCCAGCAGGCCCGGCTTCTCGATCAGGCGCAGCGGATCATTGAGCTGAACAAGGGGATGATCGAGGCCCTGTCCACCGCCATCGAATTTCGGAGTGAGGAGTCCGGCGACCATGTACGCCGAATCCACGACATCACCCATCTTCTTTTGACCAGCACTGCCTTCGGCGAGGGACTCAGCGCGGAGGACATCGAGGATATCTCTCTGGCATCCATCATGCACGACGTTGGGAAAATCGCCGTGCCCGACGCCATCCTGAATAAACCCGGCAAGCTCACACCCGAGGAATACGAGATCATGAAATCCCACACCCTGCAGGGAGCCCTTCTTCTGGAAAAGATCCCCCAGCTTCGCGGAAATGGCGCATACCGCTATGCTTACGATATCGCCCGCCACCACCACGAGCGCTGGGACGGCAGGGGCTATCCGGATGGTCTAAAGGGAGAGGAGATCTCCGTGTGGGCCCAGGTAGTATCTCTGGCCGATGTCTACGATGCCCTCCGCTGTAAGCGGGTATATAAGGAAGCCCTGCCCAGAAGTCAGGTTCGGGAAATGATTCTGAGCGGCCAGTGCGGTGTGTTCAACCCCCGGCTTCTCGCATGTTTTTTCTCCGTTGAGGATCAGCTCGCCATGCTTTATGACAATCTATAAGGAGAATGACCTATGGATGCAATCAAAAAACAAGCCCTTGCAGCCGCCGGCATAGAGGCGGACAGCGCCCTGGAGCGCTTTATGGGAAATGAGGCCCTGTTAGCCCGTTTCATGAAAAAATTCCTGGAAGACACAAATTACCGGCAGCTGGCCGCTGCCCTGGAAGAGGGAAACATGGAAGCAGCCCTCCGTACTTCCCATACCTTAAAAGGCGTATGCGGCAATCTGTCCATGTTTCTCCTGTTTGACCTCCTGACCCGGCAGGTTGCCGCTCTGCGGGCCGGAAACAGCGAGGAGGCCCTAGCACTGATGCCGGAGATCACCGCCGCCTATGAGCAGGCCTGCCAGACGATCCGGGAGGTCTTAGAATGAAGCAAAAACAGAACATATGGCGGCATGTCCTCCGGGAGATGCGCATCAATATCATTGCATTTACCGTGCTCTTAGCCCTGTCTGCCGCCGGACTTGTCATTGTGGGAAGAGCCCTTCTTCGCAACGCCCGGGACACGGGCACGGCTCTAGCCCGCAGCTATGCGGCTGAGGAGAGCGGCAGCCTGGCCGTTTACCAGACGCTCCTCTCCTTTGGAGCCGCCTCCATTGACCGGCGCCTTATAAGCGGCGAGAGCCCTGAGGCTACGCTGGACTGGACAAATTTGTACTTTGAGCGCCTGGACATGGTGCTTGGAAAGGGAACAGTGGATCCTTATGTGGTGCTGGACGGAAAAGTTTGGGCTGCCGCCAATCCCTGGGAAGGGGACGCTTCCTACGATGTGACGGCCACCGAATGGTACAGGCGGGCCATGGAAAACCCCGGCGAGGTCATTTTTACTAATGTATACATAGATGCCATCTACGGCAAGCCGGTGATCACCGCTGCCCAGAAGTGCCAGGATTCCAACGCCATCATGGCCTTTGACATCATGCCGGAAAATATCCATTTTAAGTTTGATTCCCCCTCCTTAAATTCGGGGGACTCTTTTTTCCTCTGCGACAGCCAGGGGACGCTCATCTACACTGAGACAGACCTGGGAATATCCAAAACGGAACTGCAGGACTATTTAAACGGACTGATCCTCTCCATCGGAGAGGGAAAATTTGACAGCTATCTCGCCCACATCATCGACACAGACGGATTGCGGCGCGCTGTATATTACAGCCGGATGGATAACGGATGGTACTCCATCATCACAGTCCCCTACCGCAATATTCTGGGCGAACTGTCCATCGCCGCCATCGTGCTGTTTCTGATGCTGGCTCTGTTCCTCCTGGTTCTCATCGTCACAGCCCGTCGGGAGGCTCTCTACAACGCCCGTATCAGCCGCACCAACGAGACAGTCCGGGTGCTCGGGAATTCCTACTACGCGCTGTACCGCATCAACTACCAGAAGGGCACCTACGAGATGATCAAGAGCTCTGATTATGTGCGCAGCCGTCTTCCGGAATTCGGGGCCTACACGGACCTGATTCGGGTAGCCGGGGAGGTCATTGAGACCGAGGCCTACAAAGACTTCGCAGAGAGCTTTTCCCAGGAAAATATCCAGCGCCTTGTCAGACAGCGAATCCGCAATTTTGGAGGGGAATTTCTGCGGCTCTTCGATCAAGAATACCGCTGGGTCAGCGTGCGCATCCTGTATGACGAATCCCTGGCTCCCGGCGAGGTGGTCCTCTGTTTCCGTGAAATCGGCCAGGAGAGGCAGCGGCAGATGCAGGAGGGCAAGGTTTTGGAGGAATCCCTGGCCCTTGCCCAGAAAAACGAGGCATCCCGGCAGGCATTTTTCAACAACATGTCCCACGACATGCGCACCCCGTTAAACGCTATCGTAGGCTTAAGTGAACTGGCAAAACAGCACGCGGGCGATCCGGAAAAGACATCGGAGTACTTGGCGAAAATAAATCTGGCCAGCCGCCAGCTCCTAAACCTGATCAACGATATCCTGGATATGTCCCGCATGGAGCAGGGCAAGGTGATGGTAAACGACAAGGAATTTGATCTGCGCCAGTGCATCGATGAGTGCCTGGAATCCTTCCGCTTCCAGGCAGAAACAGAGAAAAAGGAGCTGGAGCTCTCCATGGATATCCGGGATACGCACCTTTTGGGAGATCCCTTCCGAATCAATCAGCTCCTCAATAACCTGCTGTCCAATGCCTTTAAATTTACTGAGGAGGGCGGGCGGATCTCCGTTTCCATTTCCCAGATGGACTTTACGGATTACGCTAAATACAAATTTGTCGTGGCAGATACCGGAATCGGCATGTCCAAGGAGTTCCTGCCTCACCTCTTTGAACCTTACAGCCGCGAGATGCGTTTCGGTTCTCGGCAGATTTCCGGCACCGGTCTGGGCATGCCTATCACCAAAAACTTGACTGCCCAGATGAACGGGGAGATCCGCGTGGAGAGCGAGCAGGGAAAGGGTACGGCCTTTACCCTGATACTTCCTTTCCAGATAATCCCCCGGAAGGAAGACGCGGCGGAAGAGACCGTCTGCGGCCAATCTCCCTCCTCCCAAGCTCCTGCCTCCCTTAAGGGAAAGCACATCCTTTTAGCTGAGGACAATGAAATCAATATGGAGATTACCTCAGAGCTTCTCGCCATGAACGGGGTAGAGGTCACCCAGGCGTGGAACGGGCGGGAGGCCGTGGAAGCTTTTGAGCGCTCCCTTCCCGGATTCTTTGATGCGGTTCTCATGGATATGCAGATGCCGGAGATGGACGGCTGCCAGGCAGCCAAGCGGATCCGCGCCCTCTCCCGCCCGGATGCCCGGAAGGTACCCATCATCGCCGTAACTGCCAATGCCTTTGCCGAAGATATCGCGGCCACCACAGCGGCCGGGATGGACGCCCATGTGTCCAAACCCATTGATTTCGGCATTCTATGCCAGACGCTGGGAAGCCTGATGGAGAACGGCGGGGAACACAATCTCGGACCGGATCGGAGAGGTTTAATTCTCCCCTTCCACACCACGTAGCGTACTGTTCGGTACTATGCGGTTCCATCGTTTACACGTACTTTTAGATAGTGGGCAGTCATGGATGGATACCGCTTTGGAGCGCGCTCGAATTTCACCTGGATGTTCTCGCCGTCTTGAGTCAGTTTCAGAATTTCAGCTTAGCATAGTTTCGTTATACCATGGAACGTTATTAGCGAAACAATTTCAGGGGCCGGTGTGATTCGTTCGAATCACACCGGCCCCTGTACAGGATTATCTATTTCCCGACACTCCCATATAACTCACTTTTCAGCAATAATCAACTTGTCAATTATGATTGCTGGTGCTCTTTAATAGCAGCCTGTGCCGCAGACAGTCTCGCGATCGGCACGCGGAACGGTGAGCAGGACACATAGTCCAGACCGATCTTGTGGCAGAACTCTACGGAAGACGGATCGCCGCCGTGCTCGCCGCAGATACCCACATGCAGATTCGGGTTCACCGGCTTGCCCAGGTCAATAGCCATCTTCATCAGCTTGCCGACACCATCCTGATCCAGCTTTGCGAAGGGATCATTCTCAAAGATCTTGGCATCGTAGTAAGCGTTCAGGAACTTGCCCGCATCGTCACGGGAGAAGCCATAAGTCATCTGGGTCAGATCGTTGGTTCCGAAGCAGAAGAAATCCGCCTCCTTCGCAATCTCGTCCGCGGTCACGCAGGCTCTCGGGATCTCGATCATGGTGCCGACCTCATACTTCAGCTCTACGCCGGCAGCTGCGATTTCCGCGTCAGCGGTCTCAACCACAAACTTCTTCACATACTTGAGCTCCTTCACATCGCCTACTAACGGGATCATGATCTCAGGCTCTACCTTCCAGTCCGGATGTGCCTTCTTCACATTAATAGCGGCGCGGATCACTGCCTTGGTCTGCATCTTGGCAATCTCTGGATAGGTGACAGCCAGACGGCAGCCTCTGTGGCCCATCATGGGGTTAAACTCATGCAGGCCCGCGATGATCGCCTTGATCTGCTCAACGCTCTTCCCCTGGGCATCAGCCAGCTTCTTGATGTCCTCCTCCTCGCTGGGAACAAACTCGTGAAGCGGCGGATCCAGGAAACGGATGGTTACAGGATTGCCCTCAAGAGCCTCATACAGCTTCTCAAAGTCGCCCTGCTGCTCGGGAAGAATCTTTTCAAGAGCAGCCTCTCTCTCCGCCTCGGTCTCTGAGCAGATCATCTCGCGGAATGCATCGATGCGGTTGCCCTCAAAGAACATATGCTCGGTACGGCAGAGGCCGATGCCCTCAGCGCCAAGCTCGCGGGCCTTCTTCGCATCCGCAGGCGTGTCCGCATTGGTGCGCACCTTTAAGGTTCTGTACTTGTCAGCCCAGGACATAATGCGGCCGAACTCGCCGGCGATTGTCGCATCCACAGTGGGGATGATACCGTCATAAATATTTCCGGTGGAGCCGTCTAAGGAGATAGCATCTCTCTCGTGGAACTCCTTTCTGCCCAGAGTAAACTTCTTATTTGCCTCATCCATCACGATCTCGCCGCATCCGGATACACAGCAGGTACCCATGCCGCGGGCAACAACCGCTGCGTGGGAGGTCATACCGCCGCGGACGGTCAGAAT
>CALWBS010000106.1 GCA_944376135.1 uncultured Enterocloster sp. | reverse complement strand
AAGGTACTTATCGCAGACATTATCGCCAATTCCGAGAACCTTTATCATATATTTTCACACACCTTTATATTGTTATTTTTAATGTACTATTTTGTTATATCACATTTGCAACAAATAATCAAGTATTTATTTTCTCTTTTTTGAGCAAAACATCTAAGCGCAGTTTTTAGGCTCTCCGCGAAAAGTTTCTCTTTTTCGGGGGACATGGCAAATATCTCCGATATTAAAAAGGTGCCATGACGCAGGAGCTTTTTTGCTCCTTCTTCACAACACCTTTGTCATAGATTTTATTTAATTGTTTTGAGATGGTGCGCAAAAACATTTACAGCACGGACAGCAGCCGCTTCATGCTCTTCTCTACCGAGATGGACGGATCCATGAAATATCTTCCATCCGTAATCTCCAGAGACAGATAGCCTTTATATGAATACGCATCCAGCTCCGCCAGATATCCCTCCAGATCCAGAACCCCGTCTCCCCAGGCCAAGTGGCCTCTGGGGGCTCCATCGATAAAATGTATGTGCACCAGCCTGTCTCCCAGAGCTTCCAGATACTGCGCAGGTCTCTCCCCGGCCAGGGCCATAGGGATTGTGTCGATCATGCCGCCGACAGCGGGATGATTCAGCTCATTCAGCATATTTAAAAGACTCGGCAGATCATGAACCAAGTTGCTTTCATCTTTTCGAAGGACTTCCAGCGCCAGAATAATGCCGTAATCCGCCGCCATATCGCCCAGAGCGAAAATCCCCTCCGCCGCCCATTTCCAAGCGTCCTCCCGGTTGCTCCCGTCGAAATATCCCGTCCCCGAGGTCACCAAAACCTTTTTGCTGCCCAGCTCCCCGGCCGCCCGGATGCTGTTCTCAAAAAACTTCAGGCTTCGCCTGCGGGTGTCCGGGTTGTCCGAGGCCAGATTTACCGGATATACGCACTGCTCCGGGGTAAAACACACCAGATTCAGCTTTCGGGACTCGATTTCCCGGCGCACGCCCTGAACCTGCGCGTATGTCATATCTTCCATGTGAAAATGAGGGGCCGCCCCCCACAGTTCCACGTTTTCAGCTCCGAACCGCACCGCATCGTCCAAAAACAAGGACAGCGGGAAGTACTTATACTGAATATTCATGACAGAAATCTGTCTTCGATCTATATGTTTCATCCGTATTCCACCCGATCATTTATGAGAATTTTGTACTCATAGCGCTCCACATTGATCACTTCCTTACCCCAGTAAACCGCGTCCCCTGCCGCGTCATGAACCACATCCTTTGAGAGGATCAGGGCGTCATTTTCTTTAATGTTTAAAAGGCGCGCTTCCTCCCGGCTTGCGTAGCAGACACCGATAATCTTAGAGCCGCCCACCAGGGAAACCCCGTGCCGGTTTAAAATCTCATTGAGCGAGCCGTTCAAGTCCTCAGCCAAAAGGTAGGCGTATTCCTTCGGAAAATGATTCTCTTCTAAAATCACCGGAACATCATCGCAGTAGCGCAGACGCCGAATGCGGATCACCTTATCGTCCTCTGAAAGCCCCAGGCGCTTTACGTCCGAGGGCATGGCCCGCACCAGCTCGGCGGACAAAAAATTTGTTCCCGCCTTTTTGCCGTTGAGTTCACATATCTTCGTAAACCCCATAAAATGGTTTAAGTTCCTGGACAGCTTTTTATTCGATACAAATGTTCCGATTCTCTGCCTGCGCACCAAAATCTCCTCATCCACCAGTATTTCCAGAGCCTTTCGTATGGTAATACGGCTCACCTGATACGATTTGCTAAGCTCCGCCTCGGTAGGAATCCGGGAATTGGCCGCAATCTCCTTGCGGTCAATCTTCCCCTTGATATCCTGTGCGATCTGAAGATACAGCGGAACCGCAGTATCCCGAACGACATCTGACATTCTACACCCCTCCATGCTCCATGATGCGCCCTCGGATATCTCCCGCATCCTGTCTTGTTATTATCATAACACAAGGAAGGGATTTATGCCAGGATTTTAGTAATCCAAGTGTCTGTAATATCTCCGGATGGCCAGCGGATGCCTTCTGTAATGCTCCAGATGTACATTTACCCTCTGGAATGCGGAACGCATCACGATGGGAGCCAGAATCCAGCGGAACTCATCGCTGATTCCCTCCAGCTTGAATTTCTTGGAATCAAAAACAATCACTTTGGCGCTGATCGTATTTACAAATTTTTCCACACGATCCATCTGAGGCCGGGTGGCATCTTCCCCTTTAATCAGAATCACTGGGATATCCCGCTCCACAACCTCCAGCGTGCCGTGGAAGAAATTAGCGGCAGAGATGGGCCGTGTCCGCATCCACTGCATCTCCTCCATAATACACATGCCATAGCAGGTTGCCCAGTCCTCCAGATTGCCGGAACCGATCAAGTAGGTCAGCGGCTCATCGCAGTAGGTTCTGGCATAATTTTCCGCGTCCTCGTCCGCATCCTTATAGATCTGCACCACATTATCCGGCATATGTACAATTTCCTTGAAGAACTGATCGTACTTGTCAAAATATCCCGCATTCTTCAGGAAGCGGAGGGTTACGGTATACCAGAAATAATATCCTCCGCCCACAGTGCTTACCAGATAATCACTGTTCTCATACAGAGGAGTGCCGGGCTTCTCCACATAGCCGATGACGCGGGCACCGGCCTCATGAGCCTTTCGCACGGTCTCCACCACTTCCTTGGTGTCTCCGGAAATAGACTCAATCACCACGACGGAGTCCTTGTCGAAGAAGGGATTGCCCACCAAATTGAAATCCGCCGCGTTCTCTACGTATAAGGGCACCTTTGCGCCGAGCTGCTTTACAATGTGCATCATTTGGCTGGCATAGAGAACCGTGCCGCCGATTCCGACATAAAAGATAGATGAATATCCCTTTTCGCAGACTTCGTCTACAATCTTCTCCACCTGCGCAATGATGTCCACACCGTTCTGATGTTCCTGTCTGACCTTTGCCTCATCGAAATTAAACATAATTTTTTCCTCCATTGCAAGTCAATTAATATTCCAGCTTCCACATATATCTTCTCTGGGTCAGAGGATGGCAGCGCACAATGGCAAGCTGCTCCGCATACACCCGGAGAACCGCAGTGAGTACCATGGGGTTAAAATACTCCGCAACCGCGGCCGGAACCTCAGAGCCGATTCCAAAGTCCTTGCCGTCAAGAACCGTAGTCTTGGCCTGGAAGCGGTTTAAGAAATCCAGTGCACGGGAATCCAGCGCTCTGGTACGTCCCTCGTTCATCAGCAGGATGAACGGCACATCCTTGTCCACAATCTCAAAAGGTCCATGGAAGAATTCGCCGTCATGGAAGGATCCCGAATTGACCCACTGCATTTCCATAAGAAGGCAGATGGAAAATGCGTAAGCCACCTCCTGGGTAGCGCCGGAGCTCATCACATAAATAACAGGCGCATCCTTGTAGTCCTCAGCAAAACACTTTGCGGACGGAAGCACAAAGGATACGGACTTCTCAATTACATCATAAATCCTGCCGAAAGCCTCCTGCATCTCGTCATAGTGCGCATAGCCCTCATACTGGTTTAAAATCTCTACAGCCAGCATAAGCACATTGGTCATCTTCTCTAACTTAGCCGCGTAGTTCTTTTCAAACCCGTGCAGGATCACGTAATGGGCATTCTTCGCCAGGGGGGACTCAGCCGCATGGGTCACTGCGATCACCTGGGCACCCAATTCCATCGCTTTTTTTGATGCCGCCACAGTCTCAGGGGTGGTTCCTCCCAAAGAGCAGGTCACCACAATCGCCGTCTCATCTACTGCGACAGGGGTTGCATGCAGAAACTCATTCGCCGTATAATGCCCCACCCGAATATTCTTTGAGTTCATCTCCAGAAAATATTTGCCGGGGTACAGCTCCGCCTTGGACGCACCGCAGCCCACAAAATATACGGACTTAACGCAGGGCATCTTTTCCTTGATTGACTGGATAATCTGTTTTGGTTCCATGATACTTTTCCCTCCTCATATGATAATACAAATATATAACAAATAGTATCAAAAGTCAACATTTCGTTCTATGCCATTTAAACAATTTTTATGTAACAAATATTTTCTATATAGTGCACAATGGCATTCGGCCGCAAATTTTTTCAACCAAGTCACCCAGATTGGGACCTCTTTTCTGTCAGGCCTCTTTTCTGGAAACGCAAAAAAGAGGAGCAGCTGCGCGAACCGGTCCGTCCGCTCAGCTGTTCCCCTTCACCCGTCATTCTTTCCGAGACTGCTCTATGTCCTGCCCTCAAGGACATCTCTTTTCATCCCCAGCACTTCTCTCCTCTGCACCAAGTTTCAAGCACCTCATAATCCGTATCCAAAACCACAAGATCCGCATCGCAGCCCGCAGCAATCCGCCCTTTTCTGTCATCCACACCCAGGCAGCGGGCAGGGTTCAGGGTACAGGAATTCACCGCCGCATCAAGAGGCACCAAAGCCTCCTCCACCAGAATCTTAAGTCCCCGGTTCATCCGCAGCGTGCTCCCCGCAATGGTATCCGTGCCCTTGAGGCGCGCCAGGCCATCCTCTCCGATCTCAATATCATGGCCTCCCAGCTGATAGTTTCCTCCCGGAGGGCAATGCTTGGCGCGGAGGGAATCCGTCACCATGATGGCATGATCCCGCCCTTTCACCGCGAAGAAATTGTTTAATGCCGCCAGATGGGAGTGGCAGCCGTCGCAGATCATCTCCCCGTACAGATCCCGCAGACGGAAAGCAGCCCCCACCATACCTGGTTTTCTGTGGTGGTAAGGCGTCATGGCATTGTATACATGGGTCATAGAGGAAGCGCCGTTGGCAGCTCCCATCAGGGCGTCCTCATAGGAGGCGTTGGTATGCCCCATGCTGACCACCACGCCGTGGGCGGCGCAGTACCGGGTCAAAGCCCAGTCCGGATCGTGCTCCGGAGCCAAAGTGATATATTTGATGCGCCCCTGCGCGGCCTCCTGGTAGCGGCTAAACTGCTCCACAGACGGAACCGCAATAGCCTCAGGCGGCTGGGCCCCTTTATATCCCATGTCCAGGTACGGTCCTTCAAAATGGATGCCCAAGATTTCCGCTCCGCAGACCGCTCCCTCTGCCTCCTGCGCTACGGCCGCAACATTTGCCACCGCCCGCTCCAGCACATCCGGCATCTGGGTCACTGTGGTGGGCAGGATAGAGGTTACTCCCTCCTGCGGGATCCGCCGCATCCAATCCTTCAGTCCCTCCGGGGTGCCGTCATTGGTATCATAGCCGTACGCACCGTGGGTGTGAATATCGATAAACCCGGGAAGCACCCGCTTATCTCCCCAGTCAATTTCCGCATTCCCCGCTCCGTAGGGCAAAACCTCCACAATTCTTTTTCCCTGAATTTCCAGCTGTGCCGGCATAAACTGCCCGGCAATCCAGATTCTTTTTCCCTGTACTCGCATAGATTTTCTCCTCTTTTATACCATCTGTTTTTCGATTTATTTCCGCTGTCCAATCCATATACATCCGGTTACAAAATTCCCCGCAGCTCCTCGAACGGTTCTAGGCTTCTCTTCAAAATCCCCTGCGTATAGGCAATTGTCATCCCATAGTTTGTCATAGGCACATCCTGATCCTGAGCGCACTGGAGGCGATACCGCATTTCCCGCGCATTCAGCATGCACCCGCCGCAGTGGACAATCATCCGATAAGGACTCAAATCGTCAGGAAATTCCGTACCCGATGTAAAGGCAAATTCCGGCGATACCCCGGTATACGCGCGGATCCATCCAGGAAGCTTCACCGTCCCGATGTCGTCACACTGTCTGTGGTGCGTGCAGCCCTCACAGATCAGAATTTTATCGCCCTCCTGAATCCCGTCCAGCGTCTTTACCCCCCGAACCATGGGAAGAAGCTCTCCCTTATACCGCGCAAAAAGGATAGAGAAGGAGGTGAGGGGGATTTCCTCCGGAGTGTCTGCCGATACCTTTTTAAATGCCTGACTGTCTGTCACCACCAGGCGGGGTTTGACCGCCAGATGTGCCAGCGCCTCCTTCAGCTCCGTCTCCCGCGTCACCACCGATACCGCCCCGGCCTCCAGTATATCCCGGATCGTCTGCTGCTGCGGCAGGATCAGGCGACCCTTGGGCGCTGCCTTGTCAATGGGCACCACCAGCACCACCAGATCCCCTGGGGCGAGGAGATCCGCTATAATCCGGCGGCTGCTCTCCTCCTGGCGTCCCAGGCGGGCCAGGCATTCCTTAAGCTCATGAATTCCCTGTCCGGTGACTGCGCTGATGGGAAGAATAGTCGGTTCTGTTCCCGCCTCGCCCTCCTCTTTCCCTATCCGGACAGGACAAGCCCCGCCGGACAGATCCATCTTATTCCACGCAATAACACAAGGAATTCCCTTCTCCTCAATCTTTTTTAAGAGAGCCTCGTCCTCCTGTCCGAATCCTGCACCCGCATCCACCACCAGAACGGCAACGTCCGTTTTATTTAAGATCTGATAGCTCTTTCTCACGCGGAGCTTTCCCAGCTCCCCCTCGTCATCGATCCCTGGTGTGTCTATCATCGTCACGGGCCCCAAGGGCAAAAGCTCCATGGCCTTCATCACCGGATCCGTTGTAGTTCCCTTCACATCCGAAACCACCGCCAGATCCTGTCCCGTCACCGCGTTGAGCACGCTGGATTTCCCCGCGTTTCTCTTTCCAAAAAAGCTGATATGAATGCGCTCGCCTCCCGGCGTGTTGTTCATTCCCATGGCTGACCTCCTTTGCATTGCAAAACTGCCAAACAGCATATCCGGCATGTCCCTCTGAATATATGTAAATATGGAAAAGGGGCCCGGATACCGGACCCCCGCATGTCGGTTATTCGCATTTCTAATTATATGGGATGTGGGGCTAAAAAGCAAGATCTATGCCATTTACTCCCCAATCATCATCTTAATAATCTCTTCATTCGTCTCCTTCATGCCCTCTTTGCCCAGACGGCCCACATTTTTCAGGGTTTCCTCAATTCCCTTTACCACAATTCCGTCTCCGCCCTTAAACTGCTGGCCCCGTATGTACATATTGTAGCCCAGGATGCCTGCTTCCACTGCGGAGGCAATCTTCGCCGCGCAGGATGCCTTGGCTCCGTCACAGATAATGCCGGACACAATAGCCAGGGCATTTACTACCGTGTGCGTCACTTCTTTGTAGCCGCCGCCGGACAGATAGGCAATACCCGCTCCGGCTCCGGCTCCGGCGCTCACGGCCCCGCAGTAGGCGGAAAGACGCCCGATGGGAGTCTTCTGATGAATCGCCGTCAAGTTAGACAGGGTCAGTGCCCGGTAAAGCTTCTCCTCACTCACGCCCAGCTCCCTGGCATAGACAATCACGGGAACAGATGCGGTGATTCCCTGGTTGCCGCTTCCGGAATTGATGATTACGGGGAGCTCGCAGCCGTTCATGCGGGCATCAGAACCGGCTGCTGCCATAGCCTTGGCGCGGACACGCACATTTGTCCCCTCCATATCCAAGAGCACGGAACCGATATTCGCACCGTAATCCCCCTTGATGCCCTCCTCGGCAATCGCCATGTTATAGGAAATCTGGCGGTCCAGCACCTCCCGCACGTCCTCGATGTCCACGGTATTCGCCAAATCCCAAATACTTTCCATATCTAAGAGGCTCCGATCGGTCAGGCCCTCCTCGCTCTCGCCCTGCACCTCGGTCTGCTGCAGGATTTTTCCGTCCTTTTCGATGAGAACAATATTCGTATGGTAGTTGGCAATCCGCACTTTCGCGTAAGAATCTCCCTTGTACAAGGTGACAATGATATCAAAAGTAATCCCATTGTCCACATGCTCCACGGTAATCTCCGCATGATCCAGAAAATCCCGCATGGCCTGGATTTGGTCTTGGTTTACATCCGCGATCACCTCCAGCTCCCGATCCGGGTCGCCCGCCACAATTCCGGCTGCCGCTGCTGCAGGAATCCCTTTCAGATGATCCGTGTTGGGCACGATCACAGACTTTACATTCTTGATAATACTTCCGCTCGCGCCAATCACCACCTTATCCGGCAGCGTCCCCAGCACCCGCCGGGCTGTCGCCGCAGCATAAGCCAAGGCGATTGGCTCCGTACATCCCATGGCCGGAACCAGCTCCTCCTTTAAAATCTGAACATATGCGCCGTACTTTTCATTTGTCTTTTCCATATGAAGCTCCTTTCCCTCCGGATATTCCTTGCTTTTTCTTTAAAAATACTGTACCATATCCATAAGCGCTTGTAAAATTTAATGTTTTTATCATATCGTTTAAAAATTTTTATAAAATATCCGCTAAG
>CALWBS010000105.1 GCA_944376135.1 uncultured Enterocloster sp. | reverse complement strand
CACCGCTGTCTGCAGCCCCATCCGTCGCTTCCTGGGCCGCCTCATCCGGGATACGGCTCAAGTTTACCTGCATCGTGTAAGATTTCCGTCCAATGCTATGGGATACCTTTTCCACAAAATATTTTCCGTCCATCTTCCCGAATCCGGAAAGCTGCACCGTCCGGGTAGCCGAGAGGGAAAGCTTAGGCGGCATGGTAATCTGCATGGTCCGTTCCTTCCGGTTTGCGTTCCGTATAGCCGCCTCCCCGATAAGACGGGCATCCGCCTCATTATCCGCTTTTTGCGTTGACTTATAGATGCGGCCCTCCGTCCCCACCAGAACATCAACGGTTTTTTTCGTATTAGGATCCGTATAGCTTACCTTTGCCCCGGTATAGGTGCCCTGCATTGTGCTCCGGTAACTCCATTTAGAGACCATAGCGGGAGTAAGCACCAGGACCGGCGCCGCAGCGGAATATTTCTGATAATCCCATATCACCAGGCGGTTCGCATATACCTTCATTCCCAGGCCATATTTCTCACAGATTTCTTTTAAAAAGGCGCTGTCCGTCTTATTGCTCTGCTCCATTTTAGCTACCTGGATATCCCCGTCCGCCTCATAGGCCAGTATCAGGCCATATTTCGCGGCGATCTCCGCCCCGATCAGCCGCACAGTCGCCGCTTCCCAAGTCTTTGTATTTTCCGTCTCCTTAAAATCTGTGTTGACCGGCGACGATACACCGTTAATCTCCCCCATAAGCGGAGGAGAAGAAAAGCCAAAATCATCCACCACAAAGGAACCGCATATGACCGTCATCTTTTCTCCTTCGTAGTTCCAGTTTTCCAGAATGATGGACGGCTGGATCACATCTCCTTTTACGGGGATCCATGCATTTATCCATTTCAGGTCACGGTCAATGACGGAAAAAGATATCTCATCCGACGCATCAACCGCATCCGTGTAAGTAAATTTTTCTATATATGGGTCCAATTGCTGCCATACCTGCACCCCGTTATAGACAATGTTTAGAAACTTTTTACGTACCATCGGCCTCACCATCCTCTGTTGTCATCGTTCTCCAGGCCGGCAGATCCTCTTCCTGCTCCAGCGGCAGATCGGGAGTATTTATCTCAATCCCGGCCGGAAAGACAAAATAGTCCAGCAGGTCAAAATTGTGGGCCATCAGATAATCCAGATGCCGCTCCGCTCCATATACCTTTTTGGCCACCATATCCCAGGTATCTCCTTGGATGGTTTTGTAGACAGACATGTGTATCACCAGCTCCTTCCTTAAAAATGCGTATAAAAAGAACGCCCCTGTGGTGAAGGACGTCCTGATTATCAAGTCATACATTGACTTTTTCTTCAAACGATGTATAATGAATTTAGCTAAGGAATGTGGTGAGTATTCCATACAGCGAAACGAAAACCCTGGAGTGTGCTAGACTCCAGGGTTTTCTTGCTCTTTACGGCGAGCTATTCCGTTTCAGGCTGTTGCTGCCTATTTCCTTCTGTCCAGCCATCTGCATATGTAGTAGCCAACTACGCTTGCTATGACAGAGAGAAGAAACGTGGTGAGAATTTCTTCCATACAGCGAGCACCTCCTTTCTGCTGGAGGTTCGGCAGCATGGTTATTATATCATGCAGCGTTACATAATTCTATCTTTTTTGACATAAAATAAGATCCCGGCAGGACTTCTCCCCTGCATCTAAAAAGCCGTTCGGTACGTCTCTCTCCTGTACCGCTCCATATACTCCACAAACTGTTCATAAGCGGCTCCAAGCCCTGCTGATACTTGGCTCTCCACGCCTTCCCCTCCTGTCACCTGGATGACCGGACTGAACACCGGAGCAAAGGAGGACGTGCTGTTATCAATCAGCCCTTCCGTGAAGGTCTCATACATGCTGTCAAAGGCTCCGATTCTCCGCCCTGTCTCCTGCCACAAATCAAAAGAGCGGGCAGAATTATTGAGGGGGATTGCCATTTCCGGCCCTTCCTCCGCAAACCAGGAAAGCGTTGGGGAGGCGATCAGCCCACCCTTTGCATGCTTCTCTGGCTCTCTTCCCATATCCATTCCGCGGATTGTACGCAGGTTTACGCCCACCGTTCCGTTTATGGTAAGGCCCGTTCCGAATTGAGTATCTAATTGAGTTTGGGTGTGGTTATACAGCATAGTCACTGCACTGTCAATCGCCTGTATATTTCCCTCCATATATGAAGCAATCGCCTTCGGTATTTCATACCCTCTTTCCTGTGCTGCCTGAACTGCTTCTTGAAACTCCGGATCATTCCCAGCTTTCAAGGCAACTAACTCCCACATGGCATCTTTATTGCCTGTAAGTGTTCCAATTACCGCCGCATCTGCTAGCCCAGCCGCTACTGATTCAGGAATTTCTTCACCTGCCTGGCGGTATTGTTCTGCCGTTGCCCTCAATATCTCATAATCTGGCTGGACTGTTTCCCATAACTCACTGAGATTTTCTGCCATTACAGGATCGAGATTGTCAAAGCCCATAGCTTCTTCCACAGACGACGTATACAAAAACGCGTTTCCATTCTCGCCATTCAATGTTGTATTGATGAGATTGCCTATAACTGTATCTACTCCGGTTTGAACCTCTGGAAGAACCTGGTTTAAATCCCCTTCATAAGCATCCGCAATGGATTTAATGGAAAAATTTAACTCATTTCCTTGCAGCTCCATCACAGACTGGTTATATTGATCGGCGGCATCTTTATGTCTTTTTTCATATTCAGCTTGGCTGATCTGGCCGCGTTGGCGCTCTATATTCAAGCTCGCCACTGACAGCTCAAAAGCTTCTCCAAATCCCTCTCTCTGTTCCTCTATTACTTCGCCAATCTGGGCCTGCAAATTTTTAAATGACTCCGGTGTCAGATCCTGGCCAGAAAAATCCATCATAATCCGGTCAATTTTTGCCTGGGACTGCGCCTGCGTTACCTCTTGGGTGACATTTGCAAGTTTCTGCTGATATTCTTGAATAAGACGAGCCTCATCCATATCGATCACGCCGTCCTCCACAGCCTTGCTGTAGACCTCGCCCAACTGTCTTCCGAGAGTCTGCACCTCGGTATTAATAGAACTATACAGCTCATTAAACCCTGCCAGTATCTCATTTCCCTCAACGCTGTCGGTTCCAAAAAGCGCCTGCACACTAAGCGTCGCCGTATACTGGGACTGCTCCACTATATCAATGGCCCCCTGGACCATACTGTCAATGGCATCTGCATAGGATTCCATCTCGCTTTCATCTAGCCCAAATCCCATCCCGATCTTCCAGTTGAGGCGGTCAAGTTCCTCACTTGCATCCCCAAAAGCGGAGGCCAGCTCCTGGGTTTTCCCCAGACTTTCCACTGTCTCCCCGATCTTTTCAAAATTTTTGCTTTTAACGATCAGCTGGGCCGTCTCCTCCAGCTCTTCCATAGACAGGGTGA